>JBJTRZ010000146.1:0-8545 GCA_046076415.1 Armatimonadota bacterium | reverse complement strand
GTTGCCCCTGGCCCGGATCGGCACGACGCACGATGGAGCCACCCACGAACCCGGACGGCTGACCGCCAAGGCGACGAGTGTAGACGGGAGTGAACGCGTAGAACAACCCGTCGTCTCCGCCGGCGTACACCCATGTCGCGTTTTGCCCGGACGGGTTGACATTGCTTCCGACCACCGGAGCGCTGCCCGGCGGCAGGGCGGCGTTGAGCGCGGCACGCTCGGAATCGGCTTCAGGGTATTGGTCGCCGAAAACGGAGGGATTCATCAAATCCCCCTTGCGGGAATAGCCCGGCAACCGCACCTTGCCCGCCTCGTTGGGCATGGTGCCCGCGAGGGTGGCGTATTTCTTGTCGTAGTACAAGCCGTTGAGGTCGAGCGGAAGACCGGTCAAACCCGTGTGGCGATCAATGGGGTTCGCCGAAGAACCGGGACCGGCGAACACGCTTCGGGGAGTGAACGCGGGACGGGGTTGATCCCCGAAATCCGGGGAACCCACCGCGGTCGACGGTTCGTTCGGCGGATAGAAGCGGAACGCGAGGGAGGGATCCGCGGAATTCTTGCGCTGGCTGCCGCGTCGCGCCGGGTAACTGGGATCGCGCGACGGGAAGTACGCATTCGTGACCACGGCGATGCCCGTGCCGGTTCCGCCCGGACCGAAGCGCGAAACCATGTGGGTGTGCAGATCGTTGAAGCGCTCCGGATCCTCCGTCGTCGCCCAACCCAGGGCCGCGGTCGGTTCGCCGCCCCCTCCGGACACACGCGTCGGCAGGCTCGGGTCCTCGCCTTCGATGTTCGTGCTCACCGAATGGAGATAGCCGTCGGCCGTGGTCACGAAAAGCGTCGGATATTGATAGGCCGTGTTCTTCGGCAACCCGGAGGAACCCGCGGGAACCGGCGTGCCCGATTCCGGTTCGGAGCCGCGAGTCGTCGCCAGCGGATCGTCCGAGTCCTGATTGACGTAGCGACCGGTTAGATCGAAGATCGGAAAAACGACATCGGTCAGCAGCGGTTTGGTCAGGTCGTATCCGAAGGGAAGGTAGACCCCCGTTGCGATGATCTTCGAAACCGACCGCAACGACGGTGCGTCGTCCGTGGGAACCGGCGGAACCGAGGGCGCGTACGGCGCACCGGAAAGTCCGACCCGGGGTGCGGTCGTCTGCCCGGCGCCTTTGCCGGTGAGCAACGCCGCCGCCGTTTCCGCGGTCGAGTTGTTGCGGTTCTGCACCGGTCCCCCGGTCACCACGATCTGACCGTCGATCGACGACGAATCCGCAAACAGGGGAACCGTTCGGGCGAGAATGCGCTTGCGCGACAGTCCGTCCGAATCCCGCGCACCCACGTTCAGCAGCGGATTGGCGGGGTTGTTCGGATCGTTCGGATTGAGGCGATCGCCCGTGGCTTCGTCTCCGGGAATGATCGCACCGGAACCAAGCGGGGTCGGTTGGGCCGAACCGGGAGCGCGCCACCGTTGCAGCAAGCCGGTGGTTTCGTCGAAATCCAAAGCATAGAGTCTGCCGACACCACCGACGAAGATCGTTGGCACGACGCGCCGAGCCGGTTCGCCATCGACGCTCGCACTGGTGGGCGCGTTGCGCTTGGTCACCGTGGGCTTGCCGGCGGTGTAAGTGTCGTAAACGTTTCGGTAGGTCCACACCGGGGTTGCCTGACCGAACGGGCCCGACTTGGACACGAATTGATCGACGGCTTGCGCGTAGATGGTGGAATTCGCCGCCGGTGTCGGAACCGCGGGCGCAACGACCTTGCCCGTGGCACGCGTGGGCATCGGATTCGACAGGAAATCCCTGCGGTCGCCAATCTGGTCGAGCAGCACCAAGCGTCCCTGACGCGGGGAATCGGGCGCATCCGCATTCAGGTCGTTGGTCGCGACCGCGACGTACCGTCGAATACCCGACAGCGTCGTCGGTTGGTCGGGATCAAGGAACGGAAAGTCGATGAGCACCGGGGCCGAAAGGATCGGGCCGGTCGAAGTGGGCTCGGCGAGCTTGAAGCCGGGATAGGCGGCGCTCGAGTCGATCGGATCGGTCAGACGCGTCGGGGTTCCATCGATGTCGCGATAGCGGTTGGGCCATGTCCACCGCGGCCGAATCGTGCCTTCCAGGAAATCCGGCCGCGCGGTCGGAAGCGCCGCGACATCGTTGTGGAAACGGATGTTGTCGTTGAGCGCGGCCGCGGACGAAGTCGGCGGAGGAAGGATGGGAGCCGAGCCCGCGACGAGGGAATCGCCTTGGGTGCCGTCCCAAACCACGTTCAATTCGTGGTTCGCCGACGTGACCGGGCCATCCCAGTCGATGCAGTACGCCCGGCCCTCGCCGGTCGTCACGTAGACGCCCTTGCTGGCGAGCACGGGCGAGCCGGGACCCCGGGTCGTCGGTGTCGCGGACACGGCCGGCGTGGACCCGATCGAACCCAACGTTTCAAACCACCACTTTAGATTCGTGCGATACGGGTCGGTGGCGGTGACGGCGCTATGGGGAAGATGGTCGGCGTTGTAGGTCTGTTCCCCCTTGCGGAACGGGAACGGAACGGCAACCGCGGCAACCGGGTCGAAACCGGCGATCCCCCGTGCATCGAGGGCATAAACCACGCCGTTCTGATTGCCAACGAAAAGACGCGGTTCGGTATCCCGCCGGTTCAGGGTGAGGTCATCCTCCTCCCCGGACCATGCGACCACCGGAGCCGAACCCACGTACGGACCCGGCACCGGGACCTCGGTCTTGATGCGCCGGTTGTACATTTCGATGGTCTCGGCCTTCGGGCCCGAAAGTACCCGCGGAGCCGACGACGGGCTGAACGTCCAAAGCAGATTGGTCGATCCCGGCACATACGTTCCAAGCACGGTCGTGTCGGCATTTTCGAGGTAACGGTTGTCGTTGTTGCCGCTCGGGTCGATCGCGTAGAGGACACCGTTGCCGCAGGCGATGAAGGCGACCGGCATCGACACCGCGCGGAACCCGCCGGGCGCCGTCGGGTCGATGCGGAAATACCGCCCGTAGGTGGCGTTGGTGATGCCGGTCGTCACACCGCTCGCATCCCGAACCGGAACCGTCATGCGCCCCAGGACCGCGATGTTGGGCGTGATCGAGATACCTCCCGAAACGCCTCCGTTCGGGTTGTTGCCAAACGCGCCGAAGAAGATCTCCTCCTCTTCGATCGTCCCGTCGCCGTCCCGATCGTACGCTTCGATGCCGGGCACCGAATAGAACGGCTTGCCGGAGGCATCCACGCCCACCTGCGGGTTGCGGAGTCCGCCGGGCAGGTACGTCCGGTCGGGGAATCGCCAGACCGGGGTGCCGGTGAGCCAGTCGAGGGCGACGACGCTGCCGAGTTCGCGGGAACGCGTTCCATCCCGGTCCGCATCGGAAACCCCCGTTTCCGAATCCACCACGAATTCGGTGCGGGCGACCAAAACCTGCATGTGGGAGAAGTACGGAACGGCTTGGCCGGAGGTGTTCTTGTAGGCCTCGTGGTTGCGCGCCAAAATCGGAGCCACCTGCGATCCGCCCGCCTTGGGATCGATCAACGATACCGGCCCGAAAAACGTCGAGGAAACGTTGGACGGATCGAAAACCTGGATCGGCGACAGATTGAAGATTGGATCCTGCGGGTTGTTGGCGAAGCCGGTTTGCGCGTAGTTCGGGCCTGCGTCGGGCTGGCGGTACGGATTCGACGGCGTGGGGACCTGGGTCGTGTCGATCTTTCGCCCTCCATGGGGAGGAACGATGATCGGAGCGGTCCGCACCGTTTGCGGGCGCTGCACGAACTCGACCGAATCCGCCACCACGAATGTGTTGGCGCCCTGCTCTTCCGAAGTCGGATCGAGTTCGACCCGGGCGCGGCGCGACGGGTCTCCAAGTGCCCCGCCATTGACGTAGGCTCCGGCGGTGGCGTAGGTGGCGTCGCTCGCGAACGGGAAGTACGCAGGTCGTCCATCGTCGCCGACCAGGAACTTCACGCCCCCGCTTTCCTGACTGAGAAGGCAGATCTTGGATCTATGCTGGAAACCGCCGCCCGCCACCGGGATTTGGTAATGCACCACGTAACGCGCGTCGGCGATCCGATTCTCGCCCGCCGCGTCGGCCGCGGGTTGGGGAATGCGCACGCGGATGGCGTAGCGAACGACTGTTCCCGCCGCCCCGGGCACGTTGGGATACCACGTGAATTTCAGCGGGCTGGTCGGATCGTCGGACGGGCTGGCCGTGGGCCGGGGAACAATCGGTGCACGGTGGTAGCCGGCACCGGAGAAGATCGTGGACGGCCCTCCCACAAGACCAGTGAGGGACCAAGCGGCTCCGATGGCGACGCGGCCATCGGGATCGAGCGGAGTTCCGGCGACCACCGGCGGAACCACGGTCGTGGCCTCGTCGTCGATGACCAATCCAGGGAAGAGCAGATTCGCCATGCTCCGGCCCGAAGTCTGACCTGCGCGGCGCCCGGCGGCATCCAGCGCATAGGGATACGTCCATCCATCGAGCAAGAGCGGACTGTCGACGGTTTCCTGCCCGACGCGACCGTACGGAGCCACATCGAAGAAGCGGTTGCCGTTGGTGACCCCCCAAAGGTAATCGGCGGTCATCCTTCCCCGATTCTGGGTATCGCCGTGGGGCTTGGGCGCGGGATTCTGCTGCGACTGCCGTTCGTTGGGAGTCGGCTTGCGCAGTATCGGGTCAAGCTGCGCGTGCGCGACTCCGGGACAGGCACCCGCGACAAGGCCGAGCGCCAGAACGGACAGGGACGAAAGCGTGCGCGTTTTCATGGTGTTTCGGATTCGGATTCCGACGGACTGCGGAGCGGACACGGGACGGAGGACGCCCAAGCGACGGCGGGGCGCGCTCCCTATCATTGCAGACGGTCTCCCGAGAGCGGTTGTTCCACGAGGCTGGTGTTGCTACGGACCGCCCCCATCAATTGTTCGTTGCGGTTGCGCGACGGGTCGAGCGGGAAGCGCACCGGCTTGACCCTCGGCACCGAGAAACCACCGAACTTTCCTCCCGCGGACGTGCCGTCGGGATTGAACAAAGGCGTTACCTCGAAGACCTCCCCACGGAACTGACCGTCCGCGAACCACGGGTTCGGCCCTGCAAAGGCGTTGGTGACCAGCAGGTTGCCGGTGGAGAGGCGCCGCACGGACGTCGGTTGGAAGCGCGGCAAGGTCGGGGCCCCCACCACGATTCCCGGGGCCACGGCCAACCGAGCCTCGAGACCGTTCTCGCCGAACAACGGGTCCACGTTCATACGGTCGTAATCGGCCTGAGTGAACGACCAGGTCACGGCCCGTCGTCCGGTGGCATCGGGTTCGACTTGCCAAACACCTTCCGCATCGCAGATGAGGTAGACGAGACGGCTTGCCCCGGCGAGGCCCGGCAAGGTCAGTTGTTCGAAATAGGTTGGTCGAACCACGCGCCGGACACGACCGTCCGGGAGCACCATTTCGTTGAGCACGGAGGCGATACGCCCGTTCGATGCCGGTTCGGACGCCGCGGAGGACGCGCCACCCGCATCCGGCCACGGATAGCCGGAACCAATCGGATTCCCCGAATCGGGCCAAACGGCGGGCGGAAGCACGTTTCCAGCCGCATTGCGCAACACGAAATAGGTGTTGAACGGACGATAGTCGAGGCGAACCAGCGCGCCTCCCGAATTGTCCGCCTCCAACCCATCCCCGCCCCCTGCGGCTTGATTGCCCACCACGGCGACCACCGTCGGAATACCGAAAACACCTCCCGCGGAGGTCGAAACCCGCTGGGCGCTTTGGAACCGAAGGTTGCGGCCCTCGCGGGACTTGGTGCGCGACACCCAGACGACGACATTCTCCGCCCGTTCTCCCGCGAACGTGCGGTAGTTGCCGTTGACATCGAAGTAGTCCACCACTTCGATGACCCGGAAATTCCCCGCATCGGCCACCAGATAGTGGGCCTCGTAGCCAACGGGCGCCGCGGTCGGATCCGAGGGGTTCGGCGTCGGTTGCAGGTACAAGCGAACGTCGGCTGGTCCGTTGATCGACTTGGAATCGCCGCTCGCCAAAACGCCGAACGGGTCGTTGACGCGAGTCAACTGCCACCGGATACGCCCGGCACGATCCACCCGAAGTATGCGGTTGTTGCCCGTGTCCGCGATCAGGTAGTCCGACGCGGACAGTTTGCGGACCGTGGCGGGGCGCGACAACTGACGGCGATCGGTGCTCGTGCGGCCCGAAGCCGGCGGGTTGAGAATGCCGGTAGGCGCGGACGGATCGAAGATCGGCAATTCTCCCCCGACCACGCGTTCCTCGCTGCTCGAATCGAGCACCCACTCCGCGGACCCGTCGGCGGCGACTTCGAGGACGCGCTTGCTGTCGGCGATCAACGTGGTTCCGGCTTGGAACGAGCGGGTTCCCGCAGCCGTGTTCACGGCGACGACCCCCTGGCCGATCACCGGGGGCGCGGTCGCCGCCGCACCCAGCGCGCGTACCCAGCGCACATGGTTGGTCGCGGTGGCCACCGGAGATCCGGTGCCGCCGTTCACCAGAGTGCCCGCAACCGCCAACACCTGTTCGCCGAAACCGACCCGTACTCCGGGATTCGTCTCCGCGGGATTCGCATCGACGGCCACGACATTGTTGTCGATGACCAGGTACACGATTCCGCCCGAAAGGGTCGCGGCGGACGTCGGGCGTCCGGGCAGGATGTAATACCACTGGATCGGGGTGTATCCACCGCCGAGGATGCGGGGAGATGTGTCGCCCGCGCCGGGTTCGCCTTGCCCAACGGACGTGTCGGGAGTGGCCGGAGTGGGCGTCACCACGACCGTCACCGGTGCTTCCGTTCCGCTCGGAGTGTAGGTCACCACGAACGAAAGGGTGGCCGAGAATCGGGCCCCGCTCGGATGACGCATATCGGTCACGACGATGCGGCCGCGCTTGGGATCGCCGGTGAGCTGCAACGATGTCGTGGTGCCGTCGTTGCCGGTCGCCGGCAGAACCGCGGTGAGGGTCTGCGGCGAATCCGAACCCGTCGCCGGGTAGGTCATCGCATTGAGTTGGCGGACGGTGACGGGCTTGGCCGGGTTGTAGGCTTCGGGCAAGGTGAGGGCGATCACTCCGTCGGTGCGGACCGCGGCGAGCACGGTGACCACCCCGCCGTTCGCGGCCGAAACCGCGGACGCGAGAAGGTACGCATTTCCGTCGCTCGAAAGGATCGGTGCGCCGACCGGAACGACATTGGTGAGGCCTTCCCAGGATGTCGCGACGGTCGCCGTCATGTTCGACCCGATCGGGCCGGAGAAGACGAGGCGGTTGCGGAACGTGGGCAGTTCCGTGACGGTCACGGTGTCCACGGGTGCACTGATCGGCCCCACGGATTCAAGCGCCAACACCGCTTGCCGCAACTTGGTCGTACCCACGCCGAACTGTTCTCCGGCGCCCACGAGCCACGTGTAGACGGTGCTGTTGCGCGAATTGGTTTGGCGGAACGCGTAGAAGAGCAGGTCCTCGGGCGTCATCCCCGCCGTGTCGAGGCCCGAAGTTTCCGCGGTCGGTCCGGTCCACAAAGGAATCTGCAGTGGCTGGCCTTGTCGGGCGCCGTTGCCGTTTCCGAGGCCTCCAGGCGTTGCCGAGGACGTCACGTACAAAACGTCGTAGTCCACCGACACGATGGGTCGTGGGTTCCCGACGGGTGGCGATCCGGCGGTGTCCCGCACTTCGACGAAGCCCGACGCATCGCTCCGGAAGGTTCCGGCATATGTGCTGGAGGGAATCCCCAGGGCGAGCGCGGTTTCGTTGTCGTAAACCCGAACCCGAGGCGTCACGAATCGGTCGTCGCCGATCGCGATCAAATTCCGATTGCTCGCCGGGGCGTTGTTGTCGACCGCGACCCGCGTTCGGTAATTGCCACTTCCCGCTTCGTCGTTTCGCACCACTTCGTGACGCGTTCCGAGGAAGTAGGAAAGAATGTTTGCGTTCGAGTCCTCGTCGGCGACCGGCACGTACAACATGATGTCGTTCGTGTTGCCGTTGGATCGACCGGCAAAGCCGGCGCCCCCGATTCCGGGAATCCCCTGCGTGACATCCTGCCGAACCACCCCGAGCGTGGGCGTTCCCGTCGGCGTGATCGTCGGAGTTTGGGCTTCCGCGAACGACCACCAGAGGGTCTCCATGGTCGACGCGTCGACGCACCGGACGAGCCCGCTGGGTTCCACGACATAGACCCGGTTTTCGAAATAGACCGGCGCCGGTGCAATCCCCCCGCTGGTCCGCACGTAGGTGGACGGCGATCCGATGCCCACCGGCGCATTGACGGCGGCCGTCGGAGCGGCGATCAGATTGCCCGCGGCGTCGGTCGCATCGACCGGCACCCGGGCGAGGGTTCCATCGGACAATGTGACGAATACGGCGTCGAGGGGTATGGGACCGCCGAGGTTCACCGAACCAAGGACCGGCGACGAGGGCTTCGTGCCTCCGAGCCCAACGCGCCAAACCTCATCCCAGGTCGTGCCAAGCACGAGATCCGGGAGTCCGCGGTCGCACGCAGCAAAGGAAGGCTGCGCGACA
>JBJTRZ010000145.1:0-9324 GCA_046076415.1 Armatimonadota bacterium | reverse complement strand
CGTTGCCCCACGAAGAGCTCTGCCGGTTTTTGGACTCGCCCGTGCCCACCCAGACGATATTCGGGTTCGACGGCGCGATGGCGATGTCGCCGATGGATCCGGTGGTCTCGAATTCGAAGAGGGCGGTGAACGTCGTGCCGTGGTTGGTGGTCTTGAGGATTCCGCCCGCGGCCGTGGCGACGTAATAGGTTCCGGGATCGGATTCCACCACCGCGATGTCGTCGATCCGCCCTCCCATGATCGCGGGGCCGATCGCCCGCCACGAAAGATTGTCGAGGAGCCCGGCGAGCGGTTGGACCTGCGCGCGCGCGGGCACGGCGATTCCGACGAGGGCAAGCAGCAAGGGTGGGGCGATCGAGGCGACGGTGGGGCGCACGGGGGGTCTCCTGAAAAACGATCTGGCGTGGGCGCGCGAGATGTGCGCGCGTGTCTGGTCACGGTGGACGTCGGGCCGGGCCCGTCGGTTCACCAAGGTTGCGCGATTGTAGCATCCGGCCCGCGGGGCGAGGCAAGGCTTCGAAACGTTCGGAAAACGAATCGCGTCGGCGCGGGGCCGGGCGGCGGGCCGTTCGATCACCCCGGAGGGCGGTCGAGGGCGCGCACTTTCCTGGCAATCAAGGTTGCCGGTCCGGAACCGCCCGCGCGCCACGCCCCGAGCACTTCCACGGCGCCGCCCTCCGCAAGGGGATTCCCTTTACCGGAGGCGAGGTCGGCGCCCGAGAGGCGGAAGACAACGGGTTCGCCTGCGGGTTGGTCCACGGTCAAGACCGGGCCGTCGGAGTCCCGCGCAACGCGGCCTTTGGCGAGCACCAGGACATCGTTTTGCCGGGCCTCGAAACCCGCGCGGGCGATCTGCTTCACAAGTAGCGGCGGGGCGAGCCAAACCCCCGATCGGGGCAGCACCTCGATCCGGGTCTCGCGCCCGATGCGCAGTTTGGTACCGGCCACGCCATCCCGGCGCGTCAACCACAGGTTGAGCTGGTTCGCTCAGGTGGGGCACCCCTCGAGGTTCAAACGGATCGAGATCATCCCGATGTCGGCGCGGGCGGGCGCGATGCCCAGGAGCGGAAGCACCGAGAGGAAAAGGAGCGAACGAATCGCTTGGCCTCGGCGGATTTTCACGGCAACAAGTGTCTTTTGCAGCATTTTATTCACAATTTTACAGAACATATCGAATCTGTTGGCATCGGCTGGATCTTCCAGGCGCGGTGATGCGCGGGTTTCCTGCTGCGAGGTTGAAATCTGATATGGCTCATGGAGCGGGGATGATCGTCCCCTGTCTGGCGGCGGCGACCGTCATCGGGTTGCCAGCGGCGTGCAGGGCCGGGCGGGATGGGGCGGAGAATCCGTCGGCCGCTCCCCGGACCACCGACCCGCAGTGTACTTCCGGGGCTCCGATGGCTGCCAATGCGCCGAGCGCCGCCGGGGAACCGCGGGCCGCACAGGATGCCACGGCGGCAACCGCGCCGTCGTCCGTTCCGGAGGTGGTCTATCCGAGTTTCAAAATCGGAGGCTTCCACGATTTCACCTACCATGCGGGGCGGCGCACGTCGCCGCGCGGGTTCACGATGGGGCAGTATGTCCTGCACACCAACTCGCTGATGGCCCCGAATATCCAGTTCTTCTCCGAGGTCTCGTTCACGCCCCGGTCGGACGCGGGCCTCGGATCGCCGGCCGCCCCCGGATAGAACGTCGACATCGAGCGCGCGATCCTGCGCTACGACCACAGCGATCTCGCCCGGTTCTCGACGGGGCGCTACCACACGCCGGTGAACTGGTGGAACACGGCCTATCACCATGGACAGTGGCTTCAAACCACCGTTTCCCGGCCCGAAATGGTCCGCTTCGGCGGACAGTTCATCCCCGTGCACTTCGTGGGAGGGTTGGTGGAGGGGCTGGCGCAGTTCCGCGATTTCGGACTGAGCTACAAGGCGGGCGTCGGCAACGGACGCGCGGCGGCGGTCAGCCGAGCCGGCGACCAGGGCGACAACAACGGCGCCACGGCGCGGCTGCTGAACCTTTCGGTCCGCCCGGAACGCATGTACGGGTTGCAGGTGGGCGGCGCCGTCTACCGCGACACGATCACGTTGTCCGACGGCCGGCGGTTCGACGAGAACCTGACGTCGGCCCATGTGGTGCTCGAGACCGAAACCCCCGAGGTGATCGCCGAGTTCGCACTCTCGACGCAGCGTGCCGTGGACGGAAGCCGGTCGAGCAGCGAGGCCTACTACCTGCAGGTCGCCTACCGCCTGCCCATACTGGACAAGCGGTTCAAGCCCTACGCCCGCTACGAGCGCATTCGCATCCCCGCATCCACGGTGGTCTTCCGCGATACGCCGAGCCTCCGCGGCGGGTTGGTCGGGGTACGCTGGGATTTCTCGGATTTCGCCGCGCTCAAGCTGGAGTACCGCAACCTCGATCGGTCGTTCACCACCGACATTCGGGGTTTGTCCACCCAGCTGAGCTATATGTTCTGAACCATTGGAAATGACCATCAAACACATTGCCATCCCCGCCATCGCCGCGATGCTCGCGCTGGGAGCCCCGGTCCTTTCCTTTGGCGCCGCGCCGCAGGGAATGCAAGGCGATATCGCCATGATCGTGGGCGCCAAGACCTCGGTCGACAACGTGACCGCATCCGAGCTCAGGAAAATCGTGATGGGCGACCGCCAGTACTGGAGCCCGGGCCAGCGCATCGTCCTCCTGATCCGCGCTCCGCAGGCGCGCGAGCGCGATGTCCTGCTCAAGCGGATCTACCGAATGTCGGAATCGCAATTCCGCCAGTACTGGGTGGGCAAGGTCTTCCGTGCGGATGCGCCGGCCGGCCCGAAGGTGGTTCATTCCAATCAAACCGCCCTGGAATTGGTCGCCAATCTCCCGGGAGCCGTGGCGTTCGTCGACGCCGGCGAGGTTCCGAAGGGGGCGCGCACCGTCAAAATCGACGGGCGCTTGCCGGGTGAAAAGGGATGCCTTCTGCAGTAGCGGGACCCTCACCGCCGGGAACAAGTGCGCATGACGACCATTCGCCGCCGACTGGAACTCTCGTTCGCCCTCATCCTGCTCCTCTTCGCGGCGAACCTCTTCGTCTATTTCTGGAGCAGCCACCAGCGCAACGCCACGTTCGAGAAACTGCAGCGGGCGATTACCCGGCGCCTCGAGCTCCAAACCGTTCAACAGGAAGTCTACGAACTCAAGGGGCAGGTGGGGGTCCTCGACAACCTCAACCCGGAGGCCGGCGAGGCCGGTGTCGCGCCCGACCTGCTCTCCGCCCTCGAGGTCCGTCTGGCGCGCATCAATACCGCGGCGGGCACTGTCGCGAAGTTGGCGCCGCCGGAAGAGGCTCCGCGCTTCGAAGCCTTCACCCGCGACTGCGCCGCGCTCGCCGACCAATGGCGCGTCTTCTTCCGCAACGTTGGCAAGCGGCAGTCGGTCGCGATCCTGGCGCTGAGCGGCGAGGGGGGCGCCGACGGCATCGTCGAAGCCCTGCTCAACCGAACCCTGCCGGAAATGACCGCCGCCGAGGAGCAGCGGATGCAGGGAGCCCGGGGCGAACGGGAAGCGATGGAGGTGTTCACCTACACGGTCACCCTGCTCCTGTTCGTGGTTTCGATCGCGGTCGCCGCCATTGTCGCCTTCCTCCTGTCGTCGAACCTCGTGCGCGGCCTCCGGGCCCTCGAAAGCGGCGCGTTGGCCATCGGAGCGGGCGACTACGGTTTGCAGATTCCCTCGGCCCGCAAGGACGAACTGGGACGGTTGGCGCGCGAATTCAACGCGATGAGTTCCAACCTCGCGGTGGCCCAGACCGAGGTGGCGCGGCGCACGGCCGAATTGGAGGCGCGCGACGGCGCATTGCGGCAAGCCAACGAGCGTTTGGTCGAGTCCGAACAAAACGCCCTCGCCGCGAGCCGAACCAAGAGCGAGTTCCTGGCGAAAATGAGCCATGAACTGCGCACTCCGCTCAAGGCCATCATCGGATACAGCGAAATGCTCCAGGAAGAGGCGGCCGATATGGGCGAGCCGGCCTTCGTCACCGACTTGGAGCGGATCCGCTCGGCGGGGAAGCACCTCCTGGCCCTGATCAACGACATCCTCGACCTCTCGAAGATCGAGGCGGGGAAGATGGAGATCCATCTGGAGACATTCTTGGTGGATGCGATGGTCCGCGACGTGGTCTCGACGGTCCAGCCCTTGGTCGAGAAGAATCGCAACCGCCTGGCCGTCGCCGTCGACCCCGCGTCCGGCGAAATGCACTCCGACCTGGTCAAGGTCCGCCAGATGTTGTTCAACCTGCTCAGCAACGCGAGCAAGTTCACCCACGAGGGGGCCTTGGCGCTGCGGGTGCTGCGGGCCGAGCGCGAGGGGGAGGCCTGGATCGTCTTCGAGGTGGAGGACTCCGGGATCGGGATGACCGAGGAGCAGATGGGCAAACTGTTCCAGGACTTTTCCCAAGTCGACTCGAGCACGTCGCGCAACTACGGGGGCACGGGCCTCGGCCTTGCCATCACCAAGCGTTTCGGCGAGATGCTCGGCGGTCGGGTCCATGTGCGGAGCGTGCCGGGAACCGGATCGACGTTCACCCTCGAACTCCCGGAACGTTCCCGGCCGCTTTCGTCCGCCGACGATGCCCCGGCCCCAGGCTCCACCGTCCCTCGTTCCGCTCCCGCCGAGGGAAACGGTGTCGCGCGATCGGCCAACCCGCGCGGCGGGGTGCTGGTGATCGACGACGACGAGGACATGCGGGTCCTGATCCGACGCGTGTTGACGCAGGACGGCTACGAAGTGCACGAGGCGGCGAGCGGCGAGGAGGGCCTGCGCCTCGCGAGCGAGTTGCGGCCCCGGGTCATCACGCTCGATGTCATGATGCCGAGCATGGATGGGTGGTCGGTGCTCTCTGCACTCAAGTCCGACCCGGTCACCGCCGCCATCCCCGTGGTCATGCTGACGATGGTCGGGGAACGCGAAATGGGCTTCGCCTTGGGCGCCGCCGACTACTTGGTGAAGCCGATCGACCGCGAGCAACTCACCCAAGTGGTGGGGCGGTTCCGCCGCGCGACGTCGCCCCATCCGGCGCTGGTCGTGGACGACGACCCGGCGACGCGATCCTTGCTGGCCCGCATCCTCGAAAAGGTCGGTTGGTCGGTGCGGGAGGCCGCCGATGGTCGATCCGCGATGGAGCAGGTCGTGGCCCAACCGCCGGATCTGATCCTGCTCGACCTGGTCATGCCCGGGATGGACGGTTTCGAATTCGTCACCGAATTGCGCAAGCATCCCGAATACAGTGGCGTGCCGGTGGTGGTGGTCACGGCCATGACCCTGACCCACGAGGACCGCGCGCGTCTGCACGGAGGCGTCGAACGCGTGTTGCAGAAGGGGTCCTTCACGCAAGAGGAGTTGATGAACGAGGTGCGGCGCCTCGTGCGCGAAAGCCTGCCGGTCTCGGACTCCGAAGCGCGCGAATCGGACGAGGGCGCCGGTATCTGAGGTTCGGCCCCGCGCCGCGTGGGCTTCGCGTCAGCGACGTGCTCGCTCCCAAAAGCCCTGCAGATGTCGTAGCCCCCACGGGATGCGCCCCGAGCCGTGGTCCGCGTGGAGGGTTTCCTCCCACCGCACCGTCGACAATTCGATCAACGCCGAACGGGTCGGCTGGGCGTACCCCAGTTCCCAGCCTTTGAAGCAGCGCTCCTCGATCGGCCCGTTGAGCAGTTCGAGGAGGTCGTGGTGGCGCCGACTTGCACGGATGCGCGCGTAGACGAGATCCAGCGACGACTTCGGGCCTTCGATGCACTGCATCAAATTGCCGTCGCTGTGGAGCAACACCCCGGTGACATCGTGCGCCGCGTTGAAAACCCGCGATTCGCCGAGGATGGCTTCCATGACCTCGGTGTCGAAGGGGTGCACGGCCGAACTGACGTATACGATCGACCACAGCGTCCTATCGTCCATGCCCGGATTATGCCGGTTGTCTCCGCGAACGACCAGTTCGCCGTCGCGGGAAAGGCGCGGGCCCGCGCGGTGTATCGGCAGGTGGCACCACGCCACCCATCAGGCGCCGGGAATGGCGACCCGTTGGAACGCGATGCGTTTCCGCTTCCAGGTCCATGCCACCGCCACCGCGTCGGGTCCGTCCGCGATGATCGCGGGGTAGCTGAATTCCCCGCCCTTTTCCGTTTCGAGGTCGATCAGGCGGGTCCAGGTCCGCCCCTCGTCGCGCGACACGAGCAGCGACAACGGGGACCGCAACGGCCATCCCCCCTCGATGGGGTTGCAGCACAGCACCAAGGTTCCCCCGGCGAGGCGCACCAGATCGATGCCACTGTTGTTGTGGGGAAGGTTGGTCCGCTCCGCCGGAGACCACGTTCGGCCACCATCGCGCGAATCGCTGCGGCAAACGCGCTTGCAGGTCGATCGGCACAGCAGGTGGACATGGCCGGGAGCCGATTCCCACAGCGTGGGCTGGATCAGTCCGTGGCCGGTGATCCGGGTCCGGTCCATCGCGATGTCGGAGGTTCGCCGCCACGTGGCGCCCTGATCCTCGCTGCGGTCGATGAAGATATCCCACGTCTCGGAGGCATCGCCGTGTCGGACCTCGGTCGAGGCGCCGGCGAGCCATGCGCCCTCGGCAAGCACGATCGGCTTGTTCTTTACCGGGCCGCGCCCCCCGATATCGCCGGGCACGAGCACGCGCGGCGCCGACCAGGTCCGGCCGTCGTCTTCGGAAATTTGGGTCCACGTGCGCCAGTGCGGCACGGAAACCCCGGTCTTGAACCAGAGGTGCAAACGTCCATCCGCGCCGCGGAAGAGCACCGGGTTCCAGTGGGCCTCGTCGGTGGCGCGGGCGATGCGCCGGGGCGCCTCCCAGTTGCCGTCCTTCGATCGGGCCGCGCCCCAGATCGCCACATCGGGGTGACGTTCATGGCTTCCGGCGAACCACACGGCGAGGAAACGGCCGTCGGAGAGGTGTTCGATGGATGCCGCATGGCATTCGGCGAACGGCGGATTGGTGAAACAGAATTCGCGGGAAGTCAGGGCTGGCCACCGGGAAGCGGGAGATTGAACGCGGATCCGACGGCGGGTTTGAAGCGGGCCGTGCGGAACGTCAGTTCGGCGCTGCGGATTCGGCCGATGCGCGGCGCGAATCCGAGGGCTTCCTCCGCCAGTATCGCACACTCCATCGCGTCGTCGAGCGACTCGAAGCAGAACACGCGGTCGTCGAAGTCCTCCTGCTGCACGACGAGTTCCTCGGGGAACGTGCCGGGAACCTTGAGCACCAGCACGGTCTCGGGCAGGGTGGCGTCGGTGGTGGCGGATTCTGGGAGGTCGTCGAAGTGCGGCATGGCTTCCTTCCGGCGGGAGCCTCAGGAGCCGGTCTCGGCCGCCCTTGGTCCCTCGCCGATCGGAGCCGCAACTTCCGTGCCCCTGCGCCGTGTCAGCGCTTCGACTTCGTGGACGGTTTCGCGGAGCGCTTCGAGCTCCACCACGGCGCGGGCCTCGGCCTGCGGATCCTCGATGCCGTCGGTCGAAGGGGGAATCAGCAGCGGCGGAGGTGTCGCCACGGTGGGCCGTTCGGACGCGGGCGCGTTTGCCCCCGCGGCGGCCGCCGGCGCGCCTGTCGCCGGTGCGGCCATGGGTGCTCCCGGAACGGGTGTCCACGTGGGCGCGCGCAGGGTCGGTGGCGGTCCTCCCGCCCCTTTCGGCGAAAAACGGGCCACGGTCAGGGCAAGCAGCAGGCCGAACACCGCGACCACGGGAATGCCGGTCACCAGGAGCGGCGAGGTCCACCACGGGTCGCACTGGGGACATCGG
Organism: Armatimonadota bacterium; assembly: GCA_046076415.1. Taxonomy (GTDB): domain Bacteria; phylum Armatimonadota; class Armatimonadia; order Armatimonadales; family Armatimonadaceae; genus CAIRTT01. Next base: position 1,521 of record JBJTRZ010000145.1, on the reverse strand, counting down.
CCATCGACTCCGCGCCGGGCCCCGCAGGTATAGCACCAACCACTCAGCATGGCGTCATTCTCCCGCCGTCAACGCGTCCCCATCGCCTTCCGCCGCCTCGGCTTCGTCGCGCATCCTTCCCACCAGCACCGGCGCGGTCGGCGCCGCGAGCTTCGGGAAGAGGCGCTTGAGCACGACCTGCACGCTTCCGGCGAACGGCACCGCGAGCAACATTCCCCACAGACCCGCGGTGGCCGCTCCGAGCAGCAGCGCGAACATCGCCACCAGCGGGTGTAGGCCGACCCCGCCGCCGACGATGCGCGGGGTGACGATGTTGTCGAACGCGGTGTTGAGCACGAAGAGGGCGAACACGAACGATCCGATGGCCGCCGTTCCCGCGCCCGTCACGATGCCCACCACGATGGTGAGCAGCACGACCGCGAGGAATCCAATGTAGGGCACCACGTAGAACAGACCGCCCACCACCCCGATCAAAAGCACGTAGGAGCGCATCGCGGGGAAAACGAACGACAGGGCGAAGAGGATCACCGTGGCCACGACCATGTAGGCCAGCGAAACCTGCACCATGCCGCGGATATAGCTGCCGAAGACCGTGGACACGTCGCGCGATGTCGTGACGAAGGCGTTGCGCGCGCGCTCGGGAAGCAGGAAGAGCAGTCGGGCCCGCAGTCGGTCCAGATCCATCAACAAGTAGAAGGTGACGATGGGAACGAGCAGCGTGGAGAAGAGTCGCGTCAGCGAGCCGACAATGAGGTCGGCGACCCGGCTCGACGACGATTTGAGCGCGCCGGAAATCTGCTCCGAGTAGCGCGATCCGATTTCCTGGAGCGATGCCGGGAGCTGGAGCGGGCCGATGCTGCGGTGCTCGCGCAACCAATCGTCGATGGCCCGCTGCAGCTTCGCCGGACCCTCGTCGCCGACCCACGCGATGACGTTCTGGGTTTGCTGAACGAGATTGGGAATCACCCAGACCAGCACGGCGCCGAAGGACGCGAGGAAGAGGCCGAAGGCGAGCACGACGGCGCGCGACCGCCGCCCCTTGGTGAAGAACGCCGCCTTCTTTTCGAAGCGGTTCACGACCGGGTCGAGCAGCAGCGCGATCACCGCGGCGGTGACGAACGGAGAGCCGACCTGAAGCGCCGCCTCCCCGGCCCGCAGCGCGAAATAGAGGAGGGCCGCCACCGCGGCCGCGCCCGCGAGCGCGCTGGCGCCGAACGCGAACGCGTCGGGTCGCCACGGCGACCAACGCGCCGGCGATCCGGCGGGCGTGGGCTCGGGGCTGTCCACGTTCGGGAGGTCAGCCTTCGAGTCGGGCCGCGAGTTCCTCGCGCGTCCGGGAATACGCGTCCCGGCCCACCTCTATGGACGAGGCGAGGTTGTCCTTGGTGCGGGACGCGAGGTCGCGGGCGCGCACGGTGAGCTCTCCCGCCGCGTCGCGCAACTCGTCGAGGGCTTGCTCGGCCCGGTCCTTGAGGTCGTCGCGGGTTTCCTTGCCGGGTCGCGGGGCGAAGAGAATGCCGA
>JBJTRZ010000144.1:0-1883 GCA_046076415.1 Armatimonadota bacterium | reverse complement strand
GCGCCCGCACCCTCGGGAAGAAGTCCGAGATCATGAGCCCACTCTTGCCGCCGGGGCGGAATGGACGCACGGCGGGGGTCAGGAATCCCTTTTTGCGCCCGCCCGAATTGATGAACGAAAAACTCGGGGGCAAGGGCTGTCCGGCATGCTTTTCGAGCGAGGGTTTGTGGTCGAACGTGTCGACATGGCTGGGACCGCCGTTCATCGTGAGGAAGATCACGCTGCGGACCTTGCTCGGGAAATGCGGTCGGCGAGGAGCCAGCGGATCCGTGGGCGGACCCCCCCAAGCGGCTTTCGCGAAGAAGCCATCCTCCGCGAGCAGCGTGGTCAGCGCGGCTCCCGCGAAGCCCGCGCCCATTTCCCAGACGAACTCTCGGCGGGTCCGGCGGCAAGGGAACTCGTTGGTACGGTGGTGGGACATGGCGGGATCAGTCGATGGTGAGGAACTCGTTGGTGTTGTAGAGGATGCGGCACAGCGACGCCAGTCCGGGGTCGGGGCGGCGGGGTGGCGCGGGGATCGCGTCCACCGGGTGCCGCCGGGCCAGTTCGGTCCAGACGGCTTCGCGTTCCGAGGCCGACAGCGCCCGGTTCCACACCAGTATTTCGGCGATTTCGCCCTTCCAGTATTCGCCCATGATGTTGCCTTGCTGGCCGATCACCCAGGGCGGGGCGAGGTTTCGATCCACCAACGGACCGCCCGAGCGCGCCAACTCGCGGCGGCCTTGCCAGACCGTTGCTCCGCTGTCCGCCGAAATCGCCGTCAACACATGCCGGCGGTTCGGGTTGCGGGGAGATCCGGCGGGATTGAACTGGTCGGAGAAGCGCAGTTGGTCGCCCGAGGCACCGAGGAAAACGGAGGTTGTCGAATTTCCAGCTCGACCATTCCAGTTGGAGAAAATCTCGCGCAGGCCGTTTCCACCCGCGTCGGAGACCGCGGCGACGATCGTGAATGCGGTCGAGGTGATCACCGGGGCGTCGATGCGCAGCCACCGCGGAGTTCCGTCGAATTGCAACGTTGGGCCGGCGTGGCGCGGCGCGGTTTCCGCCCCGGCGAGCGCGTCGAAACCGTTCCCACTTTGATCACGCCACCGCAGGACCCATCCGTTTTCGGCGACCACCCCTGTATCCGCCCGCAACCAAAGGCGCAGTCCATCGGTGGGGAACGCGGCGGCGCCGGGGTTGCCGGCCTCGGGGAGCGCGTGGTCCGGGCGCGGGAACCGGCGCACCCAATCCACGGCGGCCCGGCGTTCCGAGGCCGTCGGCGAGCGTCCGAGCGCCAGCCTCCACGCGGCATCGACATGTTGGACGGTATCGGAACCCGCCACGGAGGTTGCCCGCAGGGCGAGGCGGTCCGCCTGTGCGTGGACCCAAGGATTGTTCAACAGGGAAAGCGCCTGCGGCGCCACGGTCGTCGTGTCGCGCCGGGCGAGCGGTGCGGTGGTGTCGCCGAAATCGAACAAGGTCCACAGCGGGGGAATCAGGGCCCGTTTGAGGAAAAGGTAGACCGATCGACGGTCCTGTTCCTCGGTGGGCGACGGCACCCACTCGGCCCCTTTTCGGCTCAGGCCCTCGAGCGCCTCGCGGGTCACCGTGGGCGTGAAACCCGGTCCACCGGGCCGTCGGACCAGGGCGCCATTGGTGGCCAGAATCGCGTCGTGCACCGCGTCGGCATCCAACCGGCGCCGGGGAAATTTCCACCACAACCGGTTCGTCGGATCGATCCTGCGCCCCGCCGCGGGGCGGGGATGCACGGACGCCATCCGGTAGGCGCGGCTGAGCACCAGCATGCGGTGCAGGGGTTTGAGACGCCAGCCGAAACCGCCGTCCGACTCCGGCGTCCGCAACCGGATCGAGAGCCAGTCTAGTAGCTCGGGATGGGTCGG
>JBJTRZ010000143.1:0-1743 GCA_046076415.1 Armatimonadota bacterium | reverse complement strand
GGCGATTTCCGACGTTCCCGGGGGCGAGCGCGTGGTCGTTGGCGAGCTTCCGATGGGGGTCGAGGTCGTGGGGGACGGCAACGAATTGGTCCGCCTCGTCGCCAACTTGCTCTCCAACGCCTTGAGGTGCACCCCCGAGGAAGGCACGATTACGTTGGAAACGGGCCTGCTGGGCGACCGCGCCTTTTTGCGGGTCCGGGACTCGGGGTGCGGGATTCCCTCCGAGCACCTGCCTCGGCTGGGGGAGCGCTTCCATCGCATCGAAGCGGCGCGCAGCCGCGCGGAGGGGGGCACGGGCCTCGGTCTGGCGATCATTCGGGAGATCGCGGCCCGCCACGGCGGAGCACTGGAATTCGAATCCGAAGTCGGGGTCGGCACCCAGGCGACCGTGTTGCTGCCGGCGGCGCGAACCGCGAAGGCTTAGCCCGCCTCGGCCGCTTGGCGCACGATCTCGACGATCCAGCGGTGATCCTTCTCCATGTCCGACAGCAGGCAGAACTCGTCGTGGGTATGGACACGTTGCATCCCGGTCGCGAGCACGGCCGTGGGCACACCAAACCCGTTGAAATGATTCGCATCCGATCCACCACCGGATTCCTCGAGGGTGGGTTCGAGGCCGCACGCTTTCGCCGCCGCCGCGGCCATGGCCAGCACCGGCGCATCGTCGTCGAGCCGGAATGCGGGGTACTGCCGTTTTATGTCGAACGTTGCCCGTGCCCCGAAACCCGCGCATTCGTCCTCGATGATCCGGCGCATCGTGGCGGTCTGCGCGTCGAGACGAGTGTTGTCCCGGGAACGTGCTTCGCACACGAGGTCCACTTCGGCGGGAACGATGTTTCGGGCGGTTCCGCCGTGGATGGTCCCGACATTGGCGGTCGTCTGTTCGTCGATGCGCCCAAGGGGCAGTGCCGCGATCGCGCGGGCCGCGGCCACGATGGCGCTGATTCCCTTTTCCGGCTCCGCACCCGCGTGGGCGGCCGTGCCGTGGATGCGAACCTTGATGGAATCCTGCGCGGGGGCCGCCCGCACGATGCTCCCGACGGGCGGGCCCGCATCGAGCACGAATCCGTAGCGCGCACGCAGGCGGGACGGGTCGATCAGGCTTGCGCCGACGAGGCCGATTTCCTCGCAGATGGTGAGGACGATCTGCAGGTCGGGGCGGGGCATTCCGGATTCGACGATCGTGCGCATGGCCTCCAGGATGGGAGCGACCCCGCATTTGTCGTCCGCGCCCAGGATGGTGTCCGATTCGGCGTCGATCCGGTCGCCGTCGACGCGTACGATCAGTCCCGTGGTGGGTTCGACGGTATCGAGGTGGCTTGAAAAGAGCAAGGCGGGCGCCGCGGGAACGGTTCCCGACAGGAAGGCGAACAAGTTGCCGATTTCCCCGCCGACCTTGGTTCCAGCGTCGTCGTGCTCGATGGTGAATCCGAGGCGTGCCAGGTACTGGGCGCACAACGTCGACGCGGATCCTTCGCGGCGGGACGGAGTGTCGCAGTGGACGAGGGCGAGGAAGGTTTCAAGCAGTGGGTTCATGGCAATGAAAAACCGACGGCACGCCTCCCGGTGGGGAGGTGGGCCGCCGGTTGGTCGGATGGTTTATTGCGGCTGCGCGGCGGAACCGGCGCCTTCGGCGACGGGCTTGTCGGAGCGAACCCCCTGCGCGGGAACGCCGGGGGTGCCGGGCGTACCCGCGGTGGTGGTGGTGGGCGCGTTTTCGCCGGACGGCGCGGCGGCGGGCTC
>JBJTRZ010000142.1:0-2092 GCA_046076415.1 Armatimonadota bacterium | reverse complement strand
GCGCGCGCGCCGCCGAGCGCTCGGCGTGGATGCGGGAGAGGAGCCCGAAGATTCGGGACTCGCGCGAGTGACGCCTGCCCAACTCGAAGCGTTCCATCGGCGATGTTTCCGTCCCGAACGCGCGGTCGTCGCGGTGCACGGTCGCGTCGACCCCAAATCCGTGCGGGATTTGGTGCAGGCCCTGCTGGGTGTTGGAGGATGGGCGGACCTCGCGCCCGTGCCGCCGATGCGCGTTCCGCCGGTCGAACCGGTTCCGAGTGGGATTCGCGATACGGTCGTTCCTGGAAACGCCGGGCTCGGTGCATGCGCGCTGTGCTGGCAGGTGCCCGGGGCGGAAGCAGGCAAGGAAACGATGGCACGGTTGCTGTTGCTCGATGCGGTCGTGGGGCAGGGCAAGGGTGCGCGCTTGTTTGGTCTGCGCGAACGGTTGGGCATCGCCTACGAGGTGCGCTCGGCGCTTGAGCCGGGATTTCGGTTGGGATCCTGGTCCTTGACCGCCATGGGACGTCGGGGAGGCATCGAGTACCGGGATCGATTGACCGAGGTGGTTCGAGCGATCGCCGATGGCAGCGCTCCCGTTGCGGCGGAGGAGTTGGCACGTGCCCGTGGCCTGCTCCTCGGGCAACGGGAGGTGGCCGGTGCCATGGGTTGGTCCCGCGCGCGGCGGACCGCGGCTTGGGAGGCGCTGGGTCACGGCGAGTGCGACCGGGAGTTGCCGACATTGCTTGCCGCGGCGACTTCCCCGCAATTGGCCGAAACGGCCCGGCGCATCCTCGCCGGGCGGCCGGGCGTGGTCCGCACCGCCTGATCCTCCCGAGGTGCGGAGGTATACTGACCTTCGCCATGTCCGCCCCCGGCCTGCCAGTCCTGCTGACGGTTGCGAACCGCCGATGCGTCGTTGTCGGAGGGGGAGCCGTTGGTGCGCGCCGCGCACGCACGCTGCGCGATGCCGGTGCGGTGGTGGTGGTCGTGGATCCGCGGCCCGTCGCCATCGAAGGCGTGGAGCATGTGGCTTCCCGGTTCGTGCCCGAACATCTCGAGGGAGCCTTCGCCGTGGTGATCGCCACGGACGATGCCGCGGTGAACGCACTCGCCGCGGACACGGCGCGTCGACGTGGGATCCTGGTCAACGCGGCGGCGCCGGGCGAGGGTTCCGACGCGGGCGATTTCGCCGTGATGGCGTCGGTTGCCCGAGGGCCCTTGAGGGTGGGGGTCGCCGGGGGCGGACCCATTCCGTCGGGCTTGGTGCGCGACCGGATCGACGCCCTTTTGGAACCCGGTGTGGGCATCTGGGCCGAGGAACTCGAGGCCCTTCGCCATCGCCTTCACGGCGAGGAATCGCCCGCGGTCGACCGCGTGCGCACCCTGAGGGAGGTCGCCTCCGACGGGGGCGTGTGGTCCGCGGTTGCGGCCGGGGACGCCGACGCGATCCGAACCGCGATCGGCGGCGCCGCGCGGCGCCATGGAGCGTCCCGGTCATGACCTACCTCATGGTCGGGCTTTCGCACCGAACCGCGCCGGTCGAAGTGCGCGAACGGTTTGCGTTCACGGCACCCGGTCAACTCGAACGCGCGTTGACGACGCTCCGGGAAGCGCACGGCCTGCGGGATTTCCTTTTGATTTCCACGTGCAACCGCACGGAGCTGTACGTTGCCGATCCGGAAGCCTCGGGCGACGCGTTGATCGATGCCTTGCGCGACGCGCGCGGGGCAACCGCCGATCAATTCGACCGGGAAGTCTTCGAGGAACGTCGGTGCACGGCCGCGGTGGAGCATTTGTTCCGGGTCGCCGCCGGCCTTGAGAGCATGGTCCTTGGGGAAACCGACATTGTTCGGCAGGTGAAGGATTCCTATGCCGCGGCGGTTTCCGCCGGTGCCACCGGCCCGCGGATCGATGGTTTGGTCCACGAGGCGTTGCGGACCGCCAAACGCGCCCGGACCGGATTGGATTTGGGGAGGGGCGTCTTTTCGATCGGCGGGGCGGCCGCCGACTTGGCGGGAAGCATTTTTGGAGATCTGGCGGGGCGGGTCATTCTCCTGCTCGGAGCCGGGAAGATGGGGGAGTCCACGGCCCGCCATCTGGCCTCCGCGGG
>JBJTRZ010000141.1:0-17528 GCA_046076415.1 Armatimonadota bacterium | reverse complement strand
GCCGATTGTGTGCGCCAACGGACCGACGATGGCGGTGGCGACGACGAAGCCGGTGGTTCTTGCGCCGGCGACGCCGGTGCGGTCACCGACCGTGACCGTTGGCCCGGGGTAGCAGACGTTCCTCGGTTTCATCCCAGATCGGCCACGCCGGCCATGCGGCCGTGCGCACCGGGGTTCCGCCATCGAGCGCCAATTCACCCATGTCCATCCCCCTTCCCCAAGGACACCTCGTACTCGAAGTGTGGCATGAATCCACTGGATTCCGCTCGGGATTTCCGAAAATCGTTAGTCGGCGAGCCAGCGATCCCGGTTTTCCGCCACGAACGCGTCGTCGGCGAGCCACGGGTACGCTCGGCAAACCCGATCGATCTCCTCGGACTGTCCGGGCGAAAGGCCTTCGTTCGGGTCGAGGCACCAGATGCCCTCGAGCAGGCCTTGCCGGCGCAGCACCTCGTGCATGCCGGCGATGCATCCGTGGAACCCGTGGGCGGCATCGAAGAACGCAGCGTTCGCATCGGTGACCGCCGCACCGAGGGCGAGCAGATCCGCTGGCACCGGAGCGCCGGAGACGTACACGGCGCGGCATTGCCGGAAATATTCCACGGCGGGAGCGGTCCACGCCGACCAATGCCCGAGCAGCCCTCCGGTGAAGCGGATTTCCCGATCGCCGAATCGAAACGGCGTGACGAGATCCGCCACGATGTTGTCGTCGTTGCCCGTCAGCAGCGCAACATCCGTGCGCCCCGCCTCCGCCAGCGCCCGCACCACGTCGAGGGTTCGGTAGCGATGGAACGGCGCGACCTTCACCCCGACCACCGCCGGAATTTCGAGGAAACGTCGCCAAAAATCCACGCCCAGCACGCGCCCGCCCACCGACGGCTGGAGGTAGAACCCGACGAGCGGAATGGTCTGCCCGACGGCCCGGCAATGCGCGATCAACGTGGCGTCGTCGGCCTCCGCGAGCGCCGAGAGCGAGAGCAGGCCGGCATGGTAGCCCTGCGTGCGCAGCAGTTCCGCCTCGCCGAGCGCTTGGCGCGTATCGCCGCAAACCCCTCCGATGCGCACCATGGGCATTTGCGATCGCGCGTCGGCGCGGTCCATTTCCTCGGCTGCAAGGGCGAGCACCGGTTCATGCAGACCTATTTTCGGATCGCGGATCGCAAATTGAGTCGTGTGCACCCCCACCGCGAGGCCATCGACTCCGGCCGCCGCGTAGTAGCGCGTCAATGCGCGTTGCCGACGTTCATCGAGCCTTCGCTCGGCCGTGAGCGCCAAGGGGTGGGCGGGAATCATCAGCCCCTCCAAGAAGCGGCGGCGGAGCTCAGAATCGTCCATCGCGGGCCTCGAATTTCGTTGGTTTGCCGAGCGATGCACCGCCTCGCCCCACCCAATCGGCCACCCAAGCGATCAGTCGCGCGGCGGGAACCCGGGGATTGCCGTAGCGGCCGAGCGCCCACTGGCCGTTGGAGAGGAGCGCGGTGTTCGTTTCGCACCCATCGAACACAGGCGCACGGTCGAAGGCGCGTCCGAACGTCTCCGCGGTTGCGCGCACGGCGATTTGCTCGGGTCCGGCGAGGTTGACGATGCGCGCCGGGTCGGTGGCGGCGTCGAAGCAGGCCAGCGCCATCGCGTTCGCATCGCCCTGCCAAAGCAGGTTCACCATCCCGGTCGCGAGGGGGACGGGCTCCCCGGCGAGCACCCGGCGCGCGATGTCCACGGGCACTCCGTAGCGCATTTCCACGGCGTAGTTGAGGCGCAGGAGAGCGACACGTTGACGGTTTTCCGCCGCGAAGTGCTGGAAGATGCGCTCGCGGCCGAGGCAGCTCATCGCGTATTCGCCGATTGGCGAGGGCGGATCGGATTCGACGCTGCCCCCGCGGGAAAGGGGCGTCCACGGATAAACGTTGCCCGTGGAGAACGCGACGATGCGCGCGGCGGGCCAGCGGCGGCAGACGGCGCCCGGCAGCCATGTGTTGAGCGCCCAGGTCAACGGTTCGTTGCCGGAGGCGCCGAACTTCATGCCCGCCATGTAGACGAGATCAGGGGCGTCGGGAAGCCCGTCGATGGCGCGGGCATCAAGCAGGTCGGCCGCGAGGGTTTCCACCCCATGACGTTCGAACCCCGCCCGGGCCGAGGGGTCGGCGAAGCGCGACACCGCGATCACGCGGCCGCGGCGGCCGGCCGCATCGAACGCGCGACGGGCCATGCGGGCGAGGCTGGGCCCCATCTTGCCGCCGGCACCCAGCACGAGCAGGTCGCCTTCACCCTGCGCAAGCGCCGCCACCGCCGCATCCGTGGGTTCCGACAAAAGGTCCTCGAGATGTTCCACATCCCGGATCGCATCCGGCAACGATTCGCCCATCGGTCCGCTCCTCCTACCGACGTCCCGTGCGCTTCACGGCCGATCCGCTCTTCTCCAGCACGAGCAGCCAGTCCTGCGGGGACGGCAGTCGCGGCGCGCGGAACGTTCCCCCGGCGCTCGGGGTTTCCCCAGCCGAAAAACGACGTCCGGTCGCGGGATCGATGTAGGTGGCTTGGTAGGACACTCCGGGCTCGAGGCCATGCACCACCGCGCCATTCCAGTCGTAGATGCCCCGTTTGGGCTGGTACACGAAGCGCACCTGCCGCGGAATCCCCGCCGCATGGCCACCTGGATCCACCCATTCCGGATGGGGCTCGAAACGATGCCACGGATAGTGCTCGAGCAGGCGCTTGCCCAGACCAAGCTGCGTGGACCCGGGCAGGGCCATGCCTTCGTTCCACGGGGTCCAGTCGTACACGGGATCGATGCCGGGGTCGCCGGGAACGCTGGCCTGCCAAATTCCGGCCGCGCCGTAGGTATGGCCGGCCGCGCCGCCGAGCATCAACGTCCAGAAGAGGTGGCGCTGTATGTCGGCGAAATTGGTCTGCATGTGGTTTTCGTAGCAGGCTTCGCCGCAGAGCACGGGGCGTTTGGGGGCGCGGTCGCGGCAGGCGCGGAGCATATCCAGTGTCGCCGCGGCGGTGCCGAGGCCTTCGTGCCCGAGGGCGACCATGTCGAAATCGAAAACGGCGTTGTCGCGGATCGCCTCCCGGGGGTCGGCCGGCGCGTGGTAGCACATCGGGTGCCCGGCCGGGTCGAGGCGCCGCACCGTGCGCGCAAGTTCGTCCCACGGCCCATAGTCGTCGCGGGCTTCCCCTCCCACGATCCACACCACCGGAAAGGCGGAATAGCGGGCGATCAGGTGGCGCCAGTGGCGCTGGAAACCGGGCAGCCCCACCTGTTGGAGCGTGCTGCGGCCGCCCGCCTGGGGACGGCCCCATCCCCCCACGATCACGGGAACCAGGTTTTGCTCGACGAGGTGCGCGATGCGGCGGTCGGCGTATTCGAAATAGCGCGGATTGACGTCCGTGAAATCCAGGTTGTCGTAGGGCAAGCCACCCTCGTTGGCCCACCGCGCCTCCATCATCGCTTCGTCGGGGTACGGACCGCAAACAATTTGAACGGCGGTGAACCCCTTGGCGCGTCGATCGGCGGCGAGGGTCTTGAATGCGGGCCACGGGAGGCGTTTGGCGAGGCATTTCCACCACGTGTCGGCGAGCCATAGGAACGGCGTGCCGTCGGCGTGCACGAAATGGCGGCGATCCTCGGACACGGAAACGTTTCCACGCCGGAACAATTCGCTTTTCCCGGTGTACGGCAGCGCCTCGACGGTGCGAGGAGGAGCCGTTCCGAGCGGGTTGCCCGGATCGGAGCATCGTATGCGCAGCGTGTAGGTGCCCGGCTCCGGTGGGGAAAACCGTACGGCCCACCGCCGACCGCCGGTCCAGAATGCCGGAACGATCCACTCGCGGCCGTCGCGCGCGAACACGCCCTCGTAGGCCACGTCCACGAACGGCTTGGCGTACCCGCGCGGCGACGCGAACCCGACCTGCAGCATCGCGGCGCGAATCACGGATGGGCTCCGAGCCACCCGACGATGCCGTCGAGCGATTCCTGGGAAATGGTGTGGGGCATGTCGAATTCGTCGAACGTTGTACCGTCGGGATTGCGTTCGAGGCACCACCGGGCCAGCGCGCGGCCTTCGTCGATGGGAACGATGGGATCGGCCGTGCCATGCTGGACGAGGATGGGCGGCAGGGGCGTGCCGGCGGGCACCGATTCGAGGAGTGCGGGGAGGCGCAGACCGCTGAGCAGCACCACGCGGTCGAAGAGTCCTGGGTTGGTGGCGGCGGTGGCCAGCGCCATCGCGGCGCCTTGGCTGAACCCGATCACCGTGACCGGGGCTCCCGCCCGCCCCAAGCGCTCGAGATCCAGGGTGAGTTGGCGTGCGATGCGGTCGCGGGAATGGGGCGCCACCGAATCGTCGATCTCAATGGAATCACCGTTCCATCCGAGCGGAAACCAGCAAAAGCCGTTGCCGTACGGTATCGGCGCGCGGTAGGCGATGTGGATGCCGTCGCGGTCGACATAGTGGCTGAGGCCCAGCAGGTCGTCCTCGGTCGCTCCGGCCCCGTGCAGGTACAGGTGGATACGCGCGTTCGGCGCCGGTGGCGCTCCACCAACGGTGGTGAAACGGGCCTCCAAAGGGGGAACGGCGGGATCGTCGATCCACGGAGTCGCGGGGTCGGGGTTGGGCATGCCTGCAGTGTACGCGGGCCGGGGCGACGATGGCGCATCGTGGCGCGTCTGTCGTACCCTGACGGCAACCTGTTTTCCCCGCCACGCCCTTCGCGGCGCCACCGGAGGCCTTCCATGCGTCCCGGCCAGTCCCCCCCGCCCCAACCCATTTTCCCCAAGCTCTTTCCGCGCCCGACTGGACGCAACGGTTGGGAGCGGGTGGTGCAGGTGGCGGATCGCCTGTCGGGCACGGCGTGGGACGAGTTCGAGGCGCTGCCCAGCGCGCAATTGGACCGTGACCGGACACGGCGCCTGATGCGCACCGCGCCGATGGCCGAATTGCGCGACGACTTGCTGGCGGCGTCCGGGATGCCCTTCGTTTCCCCGCGCACGTCGATGGATTTCCGCACAGAATTGCCCGACTTGGCGTCGTTCCGCAAAGTGGCCCGATTCCTCGCGGCGGTGCTCTTCGATGCAGCGGCGGGGGGAAATCGCCGTGACGTGGTGCCGATCGCCGAATCGGGAATGCGCATCGCGCGGGCCGTGCGCGGCGAGGCCGTCATCGGCACGCTCGTGGCGGTGGCGGCCGAGACCATCCTGCTGCGGCGCATCGTCCAGATCGCACCGCTGCTTTCGGAAGCGGACGCGGATGGGTTGGGTTTGGGACTGCTCGCGCTCGCCCGCGACCGCACGCCGTGGCGGGAAGGGTTCGAGCGCGAATCCAGGATGTTGATCGGCATGCTCGGCGCGTCCGACCGCAGCGGAACCCGGGAGACCCTGGAGGAGGAAGCCAACCCGGAGACCCGGGCCATCGCGCGCTTGTTCGGCGATGGAGCGGAGGCCGCCGTGGCGCGCGCCCGCGCCATGGATCGCGTTCGCCAGTCCTTGGCCCAAACGCTCGGGCAGCTCGACGATCCGGCTCGGTACGGTGCGGCCGCCCCCCCGCCGTCGAAGGACCCGACGGACCGGATGATCGATGCGATCCTGCCGGCGACGCACCGTGTGGTCGGGCGCATACTTCAGGTGGCCACCGAGGAGCGCCTGACGGGCTTGTACCTCCGCGCGTGGGCTGCGCGACGGCGGCGCTTGGAATGGCCGCCCACCCTCGCTGGACTCGCCGGTCCGGAAGACCTCCGGCAAGTGGCGGCGGCTGCGCCGATCGAGTACGCGGTGCTCCCCGACGGCGACGCAGTAGTGCTGAGGGCCCGGCCGATCCCGACGGGACCGGAGGACCCGGGGCGCCCCATTCAAGTGCCCCCCGCCCGGTCCACCGGATAGGAAAGACACCATGGAAACGAGTCTGTTCAACGATGTCCTCGGTCCGGTGATGCGCGGCCCCTCCAGCTCGCATTGCGCCGCGGCGCTGCGCATCGGACGATTGGTCCGCGACCTATCGGGGGGACATCCGGGGCGCGTGGTGCTCACGATGGACACCGACGGATCCCTGCCCGCCACCCACGCGTCGCAAGGTTCCGACATGGGCCTTTTCGGCGGATTGATGGGATGGGATGCCGACGATGCGCGGTTGCCGGAGGGCGCGGCGGCGCTTGGTTCGGCCGGCATCGCCGTGGAGTTCGTGGAGGCGGCGCTGGGCGACCCGCATCCCAATACCTACCGGCTCGCCTTTGGACCGGAGCGGGATCGCCGATCGTTGGTGGCGATTTCCACCGGCGGCGGAATGATCGAAGTGATCGAAATCGACGGATTCCCGGTGCGGCTGCATGGCGACCGGCGGACGATGGTGGTGCGCTGCGCGCCGGCGGCGGCGCGCGCGATCGCGGATCGGGTGGCCGCCTGGGAGCCGACGTCGGTGGATCGCGGAGACGCGTCGTTGGTGTGCGTCCCGGGCATCGACGATTCGGAATGCGGTGCGGCGCTTGCCGATATCGACGGGCTGCGGGACGTGCGCACGCTCGAGCGGGTGTTGCCGGTGGCGACGGTGCCCGGGGCGGTGGTTCCGTTCCGGACCTGCGCGGAGATGGAGGCTTGGGTTCGGGGGCGCGACCTTCCGCTGTGGCGTTGCGGCCTGGCCTACGAGTGCGCCCGAGGCGGGCTCTCCGAGGACGAGGTGCTCGAGCGGGCGCTGGATCTGGTGCGCATCCTGCGCCGGAGCATCGCCGCCGGCCTCGCCGGCACGGAGCACTCGGATCGGGTGCTCGGGTGTCAATCGGTCGGTTATGGTTCCGCGTGGGAGTCGGGTCGCCTCTACGACGCCGGGGTGCTCAACCGAATCATCCTGTACACCACCGCGATGATGGAGGTGAAGAGTTCCAACGGCGTGATCGTGGCGATGCCCACCGCCGGCGCCTGCGCCGCCCTGCCGGGCGCGTTGCTCGGGGTGGCGGATTCGCTGGGGTGGAGCGACCGGACGGCGGCGGAGGGCCTGCTGGCGGCGGGAGTCGTGGGCATGTTCATCGCAACGGCATGGAGTTTCGCCGCGGAGGTGGGCGGATGCCAGGCGGAAGGCGGTTCGGCGGCGGCGATGGCCGCGGGCGCACTGGCCTGCCTTCACGGCGGCACGCTCGCCCAATCGGTCGGGGCGGCTTCGATGGCCCTCCAGTCGATGCTCGGGCTCATTTGCGATCCGGTCGCCAATCGTGTCGAAGCGCCGTGCCTTGGCAAGAACGTGATGGCGGCGGCGAACGCGTTGTCCTGCGCGAATATGGCCCTCGCCGGTTACGCCATGGTCATCCCGCTCGACGAAACCATCGCGGCGGCGCGGGAAGTCGCCGCGCGCATGCCTCGGGAACACCGGTGCACGGCGCTGGGGGGGCTATCCACCACGCCAACTTCGCGCGCGATCGAACTGCGGCTCGCCGCGGGCGGGTGCGGGGCGGGGTGCGGCGCGGCAACGTGTCGCTGCTGACCCCGCCGACGGGTGGCCCATACGTGCGAGGGGTATAATCTCCGGTTGGACCGGACCGGAACCCACCGCCATGCCCGACACCAACGACAGCGACGACATCCGCCTCTACCGCAGTCTTCAGCGCGTCCTCGCCTCCGGCCGCGACCACCCTCCGGCCGCCTGCCTCCAAGCCATGTTGGCCTCCCTCGTCGGGGAATTGGAAGCCGATTTCGCCTGTGTCGGGTATGGGATCGACACCCCGGCGACGCGCCTTTGCGTGGTGGCGGAAACACCCGTCCGGGAAACCGGCGACGGTGCGGAATGGTTGCTGGAAGGATCCCCCGCGGGCCAAGTGCATGCGGACCGGCCGCAGGGCTCCGAAAGTCCGGATCTGGGGCCCCGGGCGCTGGTGGTGGCCGACGACGACCTGCGGACCACGGTGCGCGGGGTGGAGCAACGGCATCGGGGGTTTCTGGGCGTGGCGTTGCGCGACCGGTTCGACGACGTTGTGGGAAGCGTTTCGCTGTGTTTCACCGAACCGCTGACGGACCCGCGTCGGCGCGGCGCGGCCGTTTCCTTGGTGGAAATGGTGGCGCTCAAGTTCCAGTCGATGCTGACGACGTTGCTCGAGGATCTGGAGCGGGAACGATTGCTGGTGCGGCTCGATGCCGGAACGGCGGCGGCGGATGTCGATATCGACCCGTTGGTGCGACTGGGCAATCGACGTAGATTCGAAGCGCGCCTCGAGGCCGCGGCCGACAACCATGCCACCACGGGACGGACCTACGGGATCCTGCTGGTGGATCTGGACCGGTTTTCGTCGGTGAACGCCGCGCTGGGGCACGCGGTCGGCGACGATGTGTTGCGTGCGGTGGCGCGGTGCCTGGTCCGGCGGACCCGCGCGGCCACCGAACAGATTTTCCGGTACGGAGACGATCGTTTCGCGGTGCTGTGCGATAGTCCGCGGGACCTGTGGGGCCTGCGCGACCAAGCGGACCGTTTGGTGCGCAGCATACGCGGGGTCGAATCCACGTCCACCACCCCGATTCCCGCCACCACCGCGAGCGTCGGCGGAGCGGTCGTGCGCGAACCGGACCCGACCGGCCGAACCGTGCTCGAGCGGGCCGAGGCCGCGCTCGAACTTGCAAAACGCTCCGGCCGCGACCGCGCCTGCGTCGACGGCATCGACTGACCCCGCCTCAGCGTCGGGCGAGCCGCACCGCCGCCTTTCCCAGCGCCTCCCCCACCCGCAGGATGGTTTCGGCATTGCCAAACTCGTGGTGCCCGTGCCCGGGATTCGGGGAGTCTTCGGGCCGACGCACATAATCGCGGGTGGGAACGAAAACGGCGGGTTGGGCCGACGGGTCCTCGGCCGCGGAGCGCTGCGACAAGCGCAACCGCTCCCACTCCGGCGGTGCGTCGCGCCAAGGACCGGTGATTTCCCCGATCACCGCCGGCAGTCCGGGAATTCCGAGATCCGCGCGCAGATCGCGCACCAAGGCGAGCAGGTTCGATCGATACTCGGGCACGGAACGCACCGGATCGATCCCGTCGTTCCACCCGTGGTACCAAACAAACCCCTCCACCACGACGGGCCCTTTGATCGCGGCGATCGATTCCCGAAAATCATCCACCATCCGTGCGTAATAGCGGCCGACGGGCCCTCCCGCGGACGGCGGACGAAAATCGCGAAACAGACTTTTTCCGCCCCAGGCGCACTTCACCAGCACCACGGGAGCGCGGTGGTGGTCGGCCACCACGTGCCCGTAGGCGAGTTCGGGACCGAAATGATGGGGGTCGCCGTAGGGCGTGAAGCCGGCGCCGAGCGGCCCCAACCGCCATGGGCCGCCCTCGGGCCGGTACCGGACCACGACGTTCGGGCGGATCGGCACGGACGTGCCGTTCCACAAACGACCGAAGCGCCGGTTTTCGGGATTTCGCAGGATGTCGACCAGGGTGCCGCGCCCTTCGTTGTAATCCCGCCCCGAGAGGTCGACCACGGCCTGCCCCTCCATGTTCGACTGGCCGGCGAGCAGGTGGACATGGGTCATGGCAAGGTCCTTTTGAACACATGGGGTCCGCCGGGCTTCGCCACGGCGCGGAACCCGTCGGTGGCGCGCACGGAAATCGGGCGTGCGGTCGGGTTCCAGACAACGTAGGTGCGCACCTTGCCCTTGCGCAGGACGGCATACGACGTCGTGTCGAGCCGGACCTCGCGATCGGGGATTCCGTGGTCGCGCAGAAAGACCATCCATTCGATGGCGGCCGCTTTCGATTGCCCTGCTTCCGGTTCGTAGCGGGCGGCTTCGGCCTTCCATGCAGCAATGGCCGGCTCGGGATCGGCCAGGGCCTGGTGCATCCAGATCAGGTCCTTCCACTGCGCGAACGGACCGTCGACCTCCGAAACCAGCGCGGCATGATTGCGCCGAACCGCTTCCGGGTGGAGACCCATGTGCAGCGACGCCGGGGTGAACGGCAGCCAGTTGATCGCGTGGATGGCCTCCGGGCGGCGGGAGAACCACGTTTCATGCACCATTTTCCCGCCCCAGACCATGCCCACCGCCGGACAGGGATAGGCGGCGGGTCGGGTGCGGTGGACATCGAACCAGTACTCCGCGATCGCGGCGCATTCGGATGCGAAGAGGCAAATGCCGCGGTCGCGCAGGGCCGTGTCGCCGGTCCGCATCCCGAGCAGGGCCATGGCCGCCCACGCGTTCACCGCCTCGGAGCTCGATTCCTGATTGTTGCCCGACGCGAACGGCGCGTTTCCGCTGGCCCACGAATGTCCCGCGTACGCATCGAAGCACCGTAGGTGGGGATAGCGCGGATGGTTTCGTTCACCGCACGCCATGTCGTCGATCAGCTCGCGCACCATGGAGCCGAAGCGCGACGACGTCACCCATTCGGGATCGAACCCGGCGATTTCGGCGGCGGCATGCACGAAGTATCCGTAATGGAAATGGTGATCGTTGAGATCGGTGTCGGTGCCGTAGCCCGCCGGGTAGCCGATGAGGGTCGTCCATTCCTTGTCGTAGGCGAACACCGCGGTGTCGGCCTCGGGCCCGGCCGGTGCGAACCACCGCTCGAGGGTGCGTTTCATCAGCAGGCCCAGATGGGCCGCCAGATCCCGGCGACCGATCGCCTCGGCGATGCGCCGCATCGCGCCCCATTTTCCGAGGTCCTTTCCGGTCCAGTACGTGTCCCGAACCTCCTTGGGGAGATCGGCAGGGGTTTCGTCGGCGAGCAGGCGGGCGAGGGTGGAGCGCAGCGCGGTGTTTTGGGGAAATGCGGGGAGGATTCCGTGGAAGGGAATCTCGGTGGAGAACGTGGTGGTGGCTTCGAGGCGCAGTTCCCCGTAGTTGGACGCGTAGGTGCCAAGGGTTTTCGCGCCCCCTGCGCGGTGTCGCCACTGGTGCGGGTACAGGGCTTGGGGCACGGGTTTGGCCGGCACGACGCCGCGGAGGCGATAGGTGGAGCGCACCACGGCGGCCCGGGCATCGTAGGCCATCTCCACCCGGGCATCCACGACGCGGTTGGGAGCGTGCTCGACGAACCAAGCGAGGGTTTCCGGCCGTTCGTCGGGCAGGAGCGCCACCGCAATGTCCGGCGAGGGGGTGGCGTGGGCTCCTCCCGTTAGGCTCCATCCCGTCCCGGGTCGGGCCACCAGCAGGTAGCGCGCGGTGTCCACCGCGAGGAGGCGGGCATGGGGAGGGAGCGCGGCGGAGAGCACGCGCGCCGGCCGGGCCGGAGCGACCGTGCACCCGGTGGTGGCACCGGAGAGCCAGACCACGGGGATGCCGTGCCCGAACGTTGCCGCAGCGGCGGCCGAACCCGCCCGCAGATCGATCTCCACAGTCCAATCGGTGGCGGCGCCCACGGTGGAGTGCACGATTCCGGTGCCGGTCGGGCGCAGCAATAGGTCGCCATCGGGTCCGGCGAATTCGCAAAACACCCCGATCGTGTTCGCGGTCATACGCCGGCCGGGGGCGTCGACCGCAAGCCCGGTGGGCCCGGTGCGCACGACGAGGGGGTGGGCGTAGCAGGGTTGCGAGGGGTCGGTCCAGAGCAGCGACGACCACCAATCGTTGGAGGGCACCGGCCCTTTCCACCTCGCGGAAACCCGGGGGCGCGCGGCGGGTCGTTTCCGGCCCGGCGGCACGCGGTCCAGGTAGCCCCCCGCCCCCGCCCGCACCACATTGATGTCCGATTGCATCCGCGCCCTCCCGGAGCGCCCGCGGGACGGCCGTTTCGCCTTGCGCACGCCCTTCGATCCTACCCCACGCGGGGGATTCCGTGGTATGGATCGGAGCATGTCGAAATGGTCCCTCTCCCCCTTGGTCGGGTCGGCGCTGATCGCAGTCGCCGCGCTCCCTTCCCATGCGCAAACGGTTCGGGATCGGTACCGGAAAGTGGAGCATCGGATTCCGATGCGCGACGGCCGGACGCTGTACACGGCGCTCTACATTCCACGCAGCATTCCTGCGGGAACCAAGCCGGCGATCCTGCTCGAGCGAACGCCCTACGGCGCGGGTCCGTACGGACCCGACGAATTCCGGGGCGCGATCCGCGGAGGCGCGGCGCTCCACGACGGCCGTTTCATCTTCGCGTTCCAGGATGTCCGCGGCAAAGGCGCCTCGCAGGGAACGTTCGCGAATGTGCGGCCCCTGCTGCTGACCGAGCCGGGTCCGGGCGATATCGACGAGGCCACCGACACGTGGGATTCGGTCGATTGGCTGGTTCGCAATGTTCCCGAGGCCAATGGTCGGGTGGGGCTTTGGGGAATTTCGTATCCGGGCTTCTATGCCGGAGCCGGTGCG
Organism: Armatimonadota bacterium; assembly: GCA_046076415.1. Taxonomy (GTDB): domain Bacteria; phylum Armatimonadota; class Armatimonadia; order Armatimonadales; family Armatimonadaceae; genus CAIRTT01. Next base: position 5,266 of record JBJTRZ010000141.1, on the reverse strand, counting down.
GTGGGCACGCATCCGGCGCTTCGGGCCGCGAGTCCGCAGGCGCCGGTGAGCGACTGGTTCGTCGGCGACGATTTCCACCACAACGGGGCGTTGATGCTCATGGACGCCGTGCGGTTCGCGACCTTCGGAGAGACCGCTCCGAGCGGAGCGGGCTTCGGGTTCACATTGCCCGGGAACGACGACGCGTTTGCGAATTTCCTCGAACTCGGGACGATCAAACGCATCACCGAACGATTCTTCGCGAAGACGGATGGTTTGTGGCGCGATTTCGTGTCGCATCCGGACTACGACGACTTTTGGCAGGCGCGGGCCTTGCCGCCGCGGATGCGCGGGGTGAAATGCGCGATGCTCACGGTGGGCGGTTGGTACGACGCGGAGGATTGCTGGGGAGCGCTCAACCTGTACAAGGCGACCGAAGCCCGCAATCCCGGCATCGTCAACACACTGGTGATGGGTCCGTGGACCCACGGGATGTGGGCGGGCCGCGACGGTTCCCGACTCGGGGATGCCCGCTTCGGGGCCAACACCAGCGCCACGTTCCAGGACACCATCGAGGCGCCGTTTTTCCGGAAGTTCCTCCTCGGCGAGGGGTCCGGTGCCGAACCCGAGGCGCGGATGTTCGAGACCGGGGGGAATGCGTGGCGAACCTTCGGTGCGTGGCCGCCTCGCGAGGCGCGCGACCGGCGCTGGGCGTTGACGGCGGGTCGGGGCGTTTCGTTCTCGGATGCGGGTCCGTCGGGAGTGCTGCGGTACCGGAGCGACCCGGCCAAGCCCGTGCCGCACGAACCGGGTCGCATCGCCACGCGCACCACGACCTATCCGGTGGCGGATCAACGTTTCCTGCGGGAGCGATCGGATGTGTTGACGTTTGTTTCGGAGCCGCTCGAGCGCGATATCGTGGTCGCGGGTCCGATCGACATCGATGCGAAGGTGCGGATTTCAACCACGGACGTGGATTTGGTGGCGAAGGTGGTGGATGTGTTTCCGGAGGATGCGGAGGGCGAGGACGCCGGGGACTGGCGGTTGGTGCGTGGCGAGGTGATGCGCGCCCGCTACCGAAAGGGGTACACCAATCCGGTTCCGATGGGAGCGGGCAAGTGGGAGCAGGTGTCGTTTTCGCTCCCGGACGTGCTGCATCGCTTCCGGAAGGGGCACCGGGTCGCGGTTCAGGTGCAATCGACCTGGTTTCCGCTGGTCGATCGCAACCCGCAGCAATTCGTGAACATCTACCGGGCGGAGCCGTCGGATTTCGTGCCTACCGACGTCGAGTTGTCCGTGGGTGGCATGGAGGGCACCGCGTTGCGGGTCCGGGTTTTGGGGGAGCGTTGAACCCGCCGGGACCCTGCATTCCCGGTTTTTGGAAATCTCGGATTCGACGGGTCGGGGGTGAAAATTGACGGAAATGCATTGGGGCCGCCGTATCGGTGCGGTCGCCGCGGCGATCGTGTCCGGTGGACTGACCGTGGGTGGGCTGGAAACGGCCGGGCATATCCTGTTTCCGGTGGACGGTGCGCGGGTGGCGCGGGGAATCATTCCCGTCGATGCCCAGTGCGCCCTTGGGATCGCTTGGACCGCCGGCGTCGCCGTGGCTTCGCTGGTGGGCGGCGCCCTCGGGGGCGTGCTCGGCGCCGTGGTCGGCGGGGCCGTGCTGATGTCGATGACCGTATCGAATTTCCTGAGGATGCCCCACCCACCCGGTTTGATCGCGGGGTCGCTGGCGGGAATGTGCGCCGTCTATTTCCTGGTGGTGCGCGCGGCGGGCGGGTCGGCCCGGGCGCCCCGAACCGGTCCCTAACCGTTATCGGCGAGGGCGATCAGGTCCGCGATCGTCCGGTGCGCTTCGATGGGGTGGCGCAGTTTGACATCCGCATGGACCGCGTAGCGGTTGCGTCGCCCATCGCGCTCGCGCGTGATCGCGCCGGCTACCTCGAGTTCGGCGACGATGCGCTGCACGGCGCGCTCGGTGATTCCCACGCGCTGGGCCACATCGCGCAGGCGCAACTCGGGATCGCGCGCGAGGCAAATCAGCACGTGCGAATGGTTGGTGAGGAACGTCCACCGCGTCTCCATGGGCCGATGATAGCACATACGCGACATCAAACATACGAAGCCTATTGCGTGTTTTGGTTTTCATGATAACGTGTTCATCGGAGAAACGATCATGCAACAACCCGTGGTGGCCTGCGCGGCCGGCGACGGCATCGGACCCGAAATCATGGCGGCGGTGCGGCGCATCCTGGATGCCGCCGCCGCGCCGATCGATTGGCGCGACATCGTGCTCGGGGAACAGGCCTATCTCTACGGACATACGTCCGGGGTCGGGCCCGAAGCCTGGGAGACGATCCGCAGCGCCGACGCGGTGCTCAAGGCGCCGCTCGCCACGCCCCAAGGCGGCGGTTACAAAAGCGTCAATGTCACGCTGCGCAAGTCGCTGGGCCTGTACGCCAATGTCCGACCCTGCGTCGCCTACGCCCCTTATGTCCCGACCCGCCACCCCGGCCTCGATCTGGTCATCGTTCGTGAAAACGAGGAGGACCTGTACGCCGGCATCGAGCATCGGCAAACCGACGACGTGGTCCAGTGCCTCAAACTCGTCACCAGACCCGGCTGCGAGCGCATTGTTCGGTACGCGTTCGAATACGCGCGTCGCAACGGCCGCTCCAAGGTGACCTGCATGAGCAAGGACAACATCATGAAGCTCACCGACGGCCTGTTCCGATCGGTTTTCGAGGAGGTGGCGCGGGAATATCCGGACATCGCCTCGGAGCACATGATCATCGATATCGGCGCCGCCCGCATCGCCGACACCCCCGAGCGCTTCGATGTGGTCGTGACCGGCAACCTCTACGGCGACATCCTCTCCGACATCGCCGCCCAGGTCGCCGGCAGCGTCGGCATGGCCGGTTCCGCCAATATCGGCGAGCACGGCGCGCTCTTCGAAGCGGTTCACGGGAGCGCTCCCGATATCGCCGGCCAGGACAAGGCCAACCCGTCGGGCCTCCTGCAGGCGGCGGTGCAAATGCTGGTGCACCTCGGCCTCGCCGGCACCGCGTCCACGATCCAGAACGCATGGCTGGCCTCGCTCGAGGACGGTTTCCACACGCGGGACATCCCGGCACGCGAGGGCGCCGGACGTTTGGTGGGGACCCGGGAGTTCGCCGACGCGGTCATCGAGCGACTGGGCAAAAAGCCATCGGTGCTGCGTCCGGTCTCGTACGCCGCCGTCCCGGCCGCACCGATCCCCACGCGTCCTTCCGCGGATCGGCCCCGGGCGGTCAAGCAACTCGTCGGCGTGGATGTCTTCGTCCACTGGCGGGGCGCCGATCCGGCCGAGCTCGCCCACCGGATGCGCGACGGAATTCCCGCGGCCTGGACCCTCTCGATGATCACCAACCGCGGAGTGAAGGTATGGCCCGACGGCCTCCCGGAAACGTTCTGCACCGACCACTGGCGCTGCCGGTTCAAGGCGGCGGACCCCGGCGACGCGACCCACGCGGGCATCCTCGTCCTGCTCGCCGCACTGGCGAGCGACGGGATCGACTGGATCAAGACCGAACAGCTTTACGAATTCGACGGCGTGCCGGGCTACGCGGTGGCGCAAGGCCAATAGCCCGGACGGCAGGGAAAGGGACGGATCGCACACACCGGGCCTCCCGGCGCCCCGCGGCGCCGGTAGGCCTGTTTCATCGCAGGCGGGCCTCGATCGCGGCCACCACCGCATCGCGGCCGCGGGCCCGATTCGACGGCACGTGCAGGGCCAGCGGGGGCACCCGGATTTCCCGGCCGTGCCAGCGCACCACCTCCAGGCTGCCCGCGGCGGTCGGACCGAAATCCACCGGCCCCGCCGCGTCCACCCACGGCTCCGGATCGAACGCGTAATCGACGCGATACCCCGCGTCCACGACGCCAAACCCACGGACCACCCAGCCGGTGGAATCGTGGAACGGTTCGACAACCTCCGGCTCCACCACCGGCACGAGCCGTTCGAGTTGCGACAACGACGTCAGCACATCGATGTCGTGCGGACGAACATCGAGTCCGCGCACGGCCAGCGCGGCACTGCCCGCCAGCCACCACTCCACGCCGGCTTCCCGATGCCGATCGCACACCCGCTCGAGCGCCGACTCGAACGCTTCCCGGGTCGGCGCGCCCTGCGCCTCCCGAGCGAGGAAGCGATTGGCCCTCGCCTCGAGGGAAGCCCGGTCGTGGGGGAACAACAAACCCGGCGGATACGCGCGTTCGAACGTGGCCCCGCTCGGCTGGTACAGCATCGACGCGAGTGTTTCGTCGGTGTGGTCGCCGCGATCCACCACTTGGTAGACCAAAGCACCGTCGCGCTCGAGGATGCGGATCCGCATGGCAATACCCCGGCGAGGTTCCGGGGATGGATGCCCCCGGAACGTCGCCGCGCCGGCATTAATACCGGTAGGTGTCGGTCTTGTAGGGACCTTCCTTCGGCACGCCGATGTAGGCCGCCTGTTCGTCGGTGAGCTCGGTGAGCATCGCCCCCAACTTGGAGAGCTGCAGCCGCGCCACCTTCTCGTCGAGGTGCTTGGGCAGCACGTACACCTGCCCGACCTCGTAGCGATCGGGATGGCGGTACAGCTCCACCTGCGCGAGCACCTGATTCGCGAACGACGAGCTCATGACATACGACGGATGGCCGGTCGCGCAGCCGAGGTTCACCAACCGCCCCTTGGCAAGCAGGATGATCCGCTTTCCGTCGGGCCAGATCACGTGGTCCACCTGCGGCTTGATCTCGTCCCAGCCCAGGTCCGCCAAATCCGCCACGTCGATCTCGTTGTCGAAATGGCCGATGTTGCACACGATCGCCTGATCCTTCATGGCGTCCATGTGCTTGCGCGTGACCACGCTTTTGTTGCCGGTGGTGGTGACGAAAATGTCGGCCTTGTCGGCGGCGTAGTCCATCGTGACGACCCGGTAGCCTTCCATCGCCGCCTGCAACGCGTTGATGGGATCCACCTCCGTCACCCAGACCTGGGCGGACAAGGCGCGCAGGGCCTGCGCCGAACCCTTGCCCACGTCGCCGTATCCGCACACCACCGCGACCTTGCCCGCGATCATGACATCGGTGGCGCGCTTGATGCCGTCGACCAGCGACTCCCGGCATCCGTACAGATTGTCGAACTTGCTCTTGGTGACCGAGTCGTTGACATTGATCGCCCGGACCTTGAGGTCGCCGCGCTTGCTCATTTCATACAGCCGATGGACGCCCGTGGTGGTCTCCTCGGTCACCCCCTGCACC
>JBJTRZ010000140.1:0-3644 GCA_046076415.1 Armatimonadota bacterium | reverse complement strand
ATTTCCGCCGCCTCTGGATCACCCGCATCAGCGCGGCCTGCCGCAACAACGCGACGACCTATTCGCGCTTCATCGCGGCCCTCGGCCACGCCGGTGTCGACCTCGACCGCAAGGTGCTGGCCGACATGACCGTGAACGACCCGTCGTCCTTCACCGCCCTCGTCAAGCAGGTCGGCGCCGCGTAACCCTGCCCGCTTCCGCGAAAAGGCCCGCCCCTATCCACGGCGGGCCTTTTCCGTAAGGATTCCCGTATGACCGCCGAACTCGACGCGACCCTGGCCGAAGCCCTCGCCGCCATCGCCGGCGCCACGGACACCCAAGCCCTGGCGGCCATCGACACCGACTTCCTCGGACGGAAGGCCGGTCGACTCACCGGGCTGCTGCGAACGCTCGGAACCCTGGCGCCCGAGGATCGCCCCGCCTTCGGACAGGCCCTCAACGACGCCAAGGCGCAGGTGGAGACCGCGCTCGCGGAGCGCCGCACCGTTCTCGCCGATGCCGAGCACGCCCGGCAGGAGGCGGCGGAGGCCATCGACGTCACGCTGCCCGGACGCACGCGTCCCCGCGGACGGACCCACCCCCTCACCCGCACGTTCGACGATATCAAGCAGGTGATCATCGGGCTGGGATTCGAGCTGCACGACGGTCCCCACATCGAGGAGACCCTCTACAACTTCAACTGGCTCAACTATCCGCCCGAACACCCGGCGCTCGACGAACAAATGAGTTTCGTCATCGACGACCTGCACCTGATGCGGACCCACTGCACTCCAATTCAAGGCCGCGTGCTCGCCTCCGGTGCGCGTCCGCCGCTGCGCTGCGCGCAGATTGGCCGCTGCTTTCGCCGCGATCAGATCGACGACACCCACTCCCATACGTTTCATCAAATCGACGGCTTCTCGGTCGACCGCAATTTGTCGCTCGCCGACCTCAAGGGTGTCATGGCGGAAATCATGCGGGGCATCTTCGGGCCGGAAGCCGTGGTCCGCTTCCGCCCGGATTACTTCCCCTTCGTCGAACCCGGAGTCGAGATCGCCGTCCGCTGGGGCGACCGATGGCTCGAGGTGGGAGGAGCGGGGATGATCCATCCGAACATCCTCCGGCGTGCCGGGATCGATCCCGAGACCCACTCCGGCTGGGCCTTCGGGTTCGGCCTCGACCGCATGCCGATGGTGCGCCACGGGGTCGACCGACTGCCCCTCTTCCTCGAGAACGACCTGCGCTTCCTGTCCTGGTTCTGACCCACGGTGGATAGACGACGATGAAAGTACCCGTATCCTGGCTCCGCGACCATGTGGAGGTGCCCGAGGACGCCGATGGGCTGGCCGCGTTCTGCGACCGCTTGACCATGGCGGGCCTCGAAGTTGAGGAAATCCTCGAGGGCCCGGTCCTCCACACCAAGGTCACTCCGAACCGCGGCGACTGGGCGTCCATACGGGGAACGGCGCGCGAAGCGGCGGCCGCCGATCCGGCGCTTCGACTCGCACCGCCGATGGCGCGAACCCTTCCAGCCGACGCGGGATCCGCGCCCCTGCGGGTGCGGATAGAGGATTCCGCCGCCTTTCCGCGATACGCGGCCCTGGCCATCCGCGGGGTTCGCATCGGCCCCGCACCGGAATGGATCGCCGACCGGTTGCGCATGGCGCTCGGAGACCGCTACCGCCCGGTAAACAATGTCGTCGATATCACCAACTACGTCATGTTGGAACTCGGTCAGCCGCTGCATGCGTTCGACCTGTCGACCATTCCGGGCGGTACCATCGTGGTCCGCCGTGCCGTCGCCGGCGAAACCCTGCGGACCCTCGACGGAGAGGAACGTGTCCTTTCCCCGGAGGTTCTTTGTATTTGCGACGAGCAACGTCCGATCGCGGTGGCGGGAATCATGGGAGGCGCCGACACGGAAGTCGGAGTCACCACCACCGACCTATTGCTGGAATCCGCGCACTTCGATCCGGTTGCGGTGCGCAAGGGATCCAAGACCCTCGGCCTCGCCAGCGAGGCAAGCTATCGTTTCGAACGTCATGTCGATCCCCAGTTGGTGCCCACCGCGGCCGAACGGGCGGCACGCCTGATCCTCGAGACCGCCGGCGGCTCGATCGACGGTGGCCTCGTCGACGTGCATCCCCATCCGAAACCGCCGGTGCGCGTGCTCGCCCGCATCGAACGTATCCGCCGGATCCTCGGCGTCGACTTCGATCGGGACGAGGCGATCGCGGCGTTGGAGCGCCTGGGCATCGAGCCCGAGCGGTCCGCCGGCGCCCTCGACTGCCTGGTGCCGAGCTGGCGACCGGACCTCACCATCGAGGAGGACATCGCGGAGGAAATCGGCCGCATCGCCCTCGGGTACGATCGGCTGCCGGAAACCCTGCCCGCCGTGAACAGCGGTCGAGGCCGCGACACGGAAAAGGGACGATTCGCGAGCTCGGTGCGTGCGTTGCTGGTCGCGGCGGGTTTGCAGGACGTTGTTGCGCATTCGTTGGTGTCGCCGGAGACGGCATGGACCGAAACCGAGCGCGCGATCCAGGTGGCGATCCGCAACCCGATGGCTCCGCAATACTCCGCACTGCGAACATCGTTGCTTCCCGGATTGGTTTCCATCGCCGCTCGGGCCGCCGCCGGCGGGCAACGCGATTTCGCGTTGTTCGAAACCGGACCCGTTTACGTGCGCCGACCCGAGGGTGGATACGACGAGCCCGAACGGATCGCGGGCCTGGTGGCCGGATCCGCGCTGGCCGGACTTTGGGGCGTTCGCCCCGATGCGCTCGCCGCGGATTTCCATTACGCCAAGGGGGTCGTGGAGGAATTGCTGGCGGGACTGGGCATCCACGATTTCACGTGGGAGCGGGCGGTCCATCCGATCGCGCATCCGTACCGCTGCGCGGCGCTGCGCGTGGGTGGCGTCCTCGTGGGCACCGTTGGGGAGATTTCCGCCCGGGCCACCTTGACGTCGCGCGATGCCGACTCGGGACAGGTGGTGGCGCTCGGCGAGGCGCTCCCGAAACGGACGTGCTATTTCGATCTCGACGCCGCGGTTCTGCGCGCTGCGCCGGGAGCGGGTGCGATGCCCTTCCGACGGCTCTCCCGGTTTCCCGCCGCGACGCGCGACCTGGCGCCCGTCTTCCCGGTGGAAGTGCCATGGGCGAGCATCGACGCCGCCGTGCGGCGCGTTTCGGGCGAGGATCTGGAGTCGATGCGGCTCGTGGATCGGTACGCGGGAGCGAACCTCGGCGAAGGCAAGCACGCGCTTACGTTGCGCTTCGTGTTCCGCCGCGCCGACCGAACGCTGCGCTCCGACGAAGTCGACGGCGCACTGGCGGCGGTGCGGCTCGCCATCGAGGAGATCGGCGGCGAATTGCGCGGCTGATCGGTGTCCCGGTCTGGTTTCGAACCGGGACGCCGAGCGTCAGCGATCCCCGCGCTGCGCGATACTGCCCATCAAGTCGCGAACATCGAGGATCATCGACCCGCCGCCCGAAACCGTCGGCAACTTGCCATCCCACTTTTCGATCCACTCGCGGGCCAGCACCAACCGGCCCCCTTGGCTCTGGAGCGCCTGGGCGCTGATGCGTGCCGACTCGGCGATACCTTTGGCCCTGGTGACCGCCGTTTGGGCTTCCAAACGCGCCTGATCCAACACATACTTC
>JBJTRZ010000139.1:0-2644 GCA_046076415.1 Armatimonadota bacterium | reverse complement strand
TCCACCTTGAAGCCAAGCATCGCCAGGCAATCGGCCATGCGCGCGGTATCGTCCGCGAACAGCGCACCTTGCAGACGCGTCGGCCCCTCGCAGAGCGCGGCCAGCGCGAGCGCACGATTGGTGATGCTTTTGCTTCCCGGCACCACCACCGAACCATGGACGGCGCCTTGGATCGGCGTGACGAGGCGTGCGTCCATCAGCACACAGGATATCGCACGGAGGCCTCCCCGTGGCCGCGGAATTCCGATGTGGACGGCCTCACTCGTACCGCCGTGCCGTGGGATCCTTGTCCGCGAAACTCCGGCTGTAGCACCATCCATTCGGAAAGAGGACGGCGTTGCTGTACGGCCCGTCGCGCAGCGTCTCCTTCGGGTGTTGGAGCACGAGGTTCCACTCGCGAATTCCCTCGAAGTAGTGGTGGGTGAGCTTGTAGGTCGTCTTTTCCTTGGGACGTTCCTTGGTACCGGTTCGCTCGTCGAGCGTATCGGCACCGTTGCGCTTCCGGTAGGAATGGATCAGGCTCTTCGCAGGATCGATCGTGAGCTGGTCGCCCTGCAGTCGGTAGGTTCCGTTCTCCTCCACCACCAGAATCTCCGCCACGGCATTGCGGAACGTGCGCCCTTGGAAAACGTAGGTGCCATCCGGGCGGAAGTCGTAGACATGCGTCGTATATCCCGCATTGGAAAAGGCGGCCGGGTCGAACGGTTTGAACGCCACGCTGATCACGCGGCGCCAGCGTCCGAGGAACTTTGGTTCTCCCGGCGCGACGGATGGAGGCGTGGCTGGTGTCGACGGCGGCTGGGGCGCCTTGGCCGGAAGCTCGAGGTCCACCGACTCCAGGAACGCATCGATGTCCTTTTGCCAACGGTCCGAGTTGGTCACGACGACGATGCACGTTTGTACGTCGCGCTGGTGGAATGTCAGGAGCACGACGGCATTGCGGCGTCCGGCGAAATCGAAGGTGCCCGTGCCGGCCTTCAGCTGCCATCCCTTTTCGAGTTTGCCGGTGGTGGTGCCGGCTTCCGTGGCCTTGAGTTGTTCGACGGCGAGGGCCTTCCAGTTGACGTCGTGGTCCTTGTCGAGGCCGCCGAGCGAGGGCATTGCCTTGAAGATGCTGGCGCGCGCATAGTCGCCCTTCTTGGCGTCGACGACCTCGAAATCGAGATGTTGATCCACCGTCGACCGCTTCCATCCTTTGGGCGCGGTGAACGAAACGATGTCGAAGGTGTCGGCGGCGGAGCGGCCAGGACGCATCCCCGTGGGCGCGAGGCGGAACGGTCGAAGCGCCGGGAAGAACGGCGCGCGTGGAAGGGCGATGAAGCGCATCGGCAGGGAGGTTCCTTTCGACCGGTTGGCAAGGCGCACCCGGTACCCGAATATACACGAAGGAACCGACGTGGACCGGACGGGTGGGCCCGTACCCGATCGAAAACGCCCTCCCGGAGTGCTCCGGGAGGGCGTGGTGGAATTCCGGGTCGGACGACCCGGACCCGTTAGTTCGTCACCGTCAGGCTCGCCGTTTGCGTGACGCCGCCAGCCTTCGCCGAAATCGTCACGCTCTGCGTGTTCTTCTGGGACTTCGTCGAAACCAAGAACGATACCGAAGTCTGACCCGCCGGAACCGTAACGCTCGACGCCACCGTCGCGACCCCCGTCTTGAACGAGGACAGCGACACCACCGTCCCACCCGCAGGGGCCGCAGCATTGAGCGTCACCGTTCCCGTGCTGCTCGAACCGCCCTTCACCGACCAAGGATTCAAAACCAACGAAATCGGAGCCGCCGACGGAGTAACAAGCAACGAAGCGCTCCGAGCAACCCCGGAGCAGGTACCCGTCAACGTCGCCGTCGTCGGAGACGAAACCTTCGGCGTCGACACCGAGAACGAAGCCGACAACTGACCGGCGGGGATCGTGACCGAAGCAGGAGCGGTCAATCCGCTGCCCGACAACAAAACCACCACGTTCGAGCCCGACAAACGATCCAAGGTCGCCGTGCCCGTCGTCGACGTCCCTCCCACCAACGAGGCCTGAGACAACGTCACCGATTGCAACGCGGCCGGAATCGGAGTCACCGTCAACGAGCCGAAAGTGAACCCGCCGTTGGAACTCGCCGTCACCGTCGCGGATGTCGTGACGACGATCGATGAGGAAGTCGTCGCCGTGAATGTCGCCGAAACCTGGCCCGCGGGAACGACCACGGTCGTGGGAATCGAGATCGCGCCCGAATTGGACGACAAGGTCACCGTCCAGCCTCCCGCGGGTGCAATCCCGGTCAACATCACCGTGCCCGTCGAGGACGTGCCCCCGGTGACCGAGGACGGCGAGAAGGTAACCGCCTTTGGTTGGGGCGCCATAACCACCAGCGCCGTGGCCGCATTGGTCTGATATGCCGACGCGGCGAGGATCACCGTGCGATCCGACGTGACGGGAACGGTTCCCACCGAAAACGACGCGGTGCGCGTTCCCGCCGCGACCGTCACCGTCGCCGGTACGGACGCCGCCGGGTTGTCGGAAGACAGGGCCACCACGGTTCCCCCCGCCGGTGCATCGGCATCCAGTGTGACCTGGCCAAGTATGCCAACGCCTCCGACCACGGTCGGCAGTGGGACGCTGACAGAGACCACCGCGGGATTGAGAACCGTGG
>JBJTRZ010000138.1:0-4191 GCA_046076415.1 Armatimonadota bacterium | reverse complement strand
CCGGCACGTCGGGACCGTAGCGGCCAAGGATCGACGCCCCCCGGGAGACTCCCGGGGGGCGTTTCCTTTCACACTTTGAAGATCGGCTGCAAGTCCTCGGCCGCTTGCTCCAGCGTCGCGCGCTCCGATGCGTCGAGGGGGCGGAATCGTTGTGCGAACTCGACCGCCCATCGCCAAAGACGCACATCTCCGGGAGGCACGGCCGCGGTGACCGGCTCCGACAACGTGAATCGCAAGGCCAATTCCGAAAGGGCCTTGTCGGAAATAGGTTCGTACCAGCAGTTCGGAAAGGCCCGGGGTGCCCCCTCGGTCCAATGCGTTCGTGCCATCGCCTTGAGCGCCAAGCGGGCGGCACCGTCCCGAACGCATCGCTCCACGATCTGCGGACCAAAACTGCCCTGTTGGTACAAAACGAAGTTGATGGGAAACAGGGCCGAAGTGAACGGAAACAGATCGAGGGCGCGGAAAGCGGCGTCGACGGAGTGCGCGCTGAACCCGATGTGGCGGATCTTGCCGGCCTTCTGCGCCGCCAGGATGACCTCCATCGCGCCGCCGGGGGCGAAACAGGTCTCGACCTCTTCGACGGTCGTGATCGCATGGAGTTGGAAAAGATCGAAATGTTCGGTTTCGAGATGGCGCAAGGAACGCTCCAACTCCGCCGCGGCGCCGTCCGCGGTTCGGACCGCCGTTTTGCACGCGAGGAACGCTTGGTCCCGGTAGGGCTTGAGCGCCGGACCGAGCCGTTTCTCCGTTTCCTGTTCGTGTCCGTAGCTGGGAGCGACGTCGAAGTAATTCACGCCGGCGTCGATCGCCTCCGCCACCAATCGGTCGGATTCGGGCTGATCCAAGCCGACGAAGGCCACTCCCCCGAGTCCAACGAGCGAGAGGGAATCCCCTGTGCTGCCATACGGTCGTCGTTCCATCAAGATTCCTCCGTTTCGGCCATCAAGGCACGATGACGTTTCTGTGCGGCGTAAAGGTCTTTCCAGACCGCGTATTTCGCGTCGTGGAATCGCCGCATGTCGGGATTCGGGGAGAGGGTATCGCCGGTCCCGCCCATGGCCGCCATGGCGTCGGCGACCGACGGGTGGGCTCCGGACGCGGCGGCGGCGAGCATCGCGCTTCCGAGCAGCACGGATTCCGTTTCACGCCCCACGGTGATGGGCAAACCGGTTGCGTCGGCGTGCAGGCGCAGCCACAACGGATTCTTGGTTCCACCGCCCGTGGCCACGATACGTTCGATGGCGAACCCTTCGGCGCACAGGGCTTCCACGATCGCACGGGTTCCGTAGGCGACGGCTTCGATCGTGGCGACGACCATGCGGGCATCCGTTTCCGCGTTTCGATCCAGCGGAAGTCCATCGACCACTCCGCGGGCGTGCGGATCGGCGTAAGGGGAGCGGTTTCCAAGGTGGAAGTCGAGGACATGGAGGTCCCGGGTGAGAAGCGCCGGATCCCCGAGACCCTGCGCGTGCACCAAGGCATCGATGCGCTCGTTGAGCACCTCGTAGACCGTTCTTCCGCTCGCGGTCGCGTCGGCCAAAACCGCGGCATGGTCGGCGCCCGATTCGATCGCGTGATCGATCAACGAACCGGCGGCGCTTTGGCCCCCTTCGGTGAGCCAAAGGCCGGGCACCATCGCTCCGTAATAGGGTCCCCAGACCCCGGGAACGAAAATAGGTTCACGGGAGGCCGCCATGTGGCAATTGCTCGTACCACCAATCAGGGCGAGCACGGTTTCGGGCCGTCCGGGGTCGATCGACCCGCCGAGCAACCCGATTCCCCCCGCATGGGCGTCGATCGCCCCGACCCCAACGATGCAATTCCGTGTCAAACCAAGATGGCGTGCCGCATCGGCCGTGAGCGGACCTATAGCCTCGCCGAGCGGTCGAACCGGACCTGCGATCCGTCCGCCTTCGAACAAATCGCCGAGGCCGATCGATTCCAGGAAATCCGTGTCCCACCGGTCTTCGTGTCCGAGATAGGTCCATTTGCACACATTGGTGCAGAGGGAGCGAACATCCCGGCCGGAGGCGGCGTAGGCAAGGAAATCGGCGAGGTCGAAGCACTTTGCGGCGCGGGCCCAACTCGAAGGGAGGTTTCGCTTGATCCACAGCAACTTGGGAGGTTGCATTTCCGGGCTGATGGCTCCGCCGACGTAGCGCAATACGTCGTGGGATCCGGCGTTGATTTCGTCCGCTTCGGCGATGGCGCGGTGGTCCATCCAAACGATGACGTTTCGGTCGTCGTCGCCTTCCGGAGAAACCGTCACCGGGTCATCCGCGGATCCAAGCACCACGAGCGAGCAGGTTGCGTCGAACGCGATCCCAATGACCGTGTCCGGTTGGATGCCGGCCTGGGAAACGGCGGTTCGCACGGCGACTCCGACGGACTCCCAGATATCGCGCGAACTATGCTCCGCGTGGTCGGTCCGGGGACGCCACATGCGGATGGGATGGGATGCGGTGGCGAGGCGCCCACCATCGGTCGCCGAGAACACCCCGGCCCGGGCGCTGCCCGTCCCAACATCGACGCCCACCACGTAGCCCTGCGCCATCGCATTGCCCTCCGCGCAAGTATACCGTCGGGGCGATCACGGGATCAAAAGTCGCGACAGGCGATGGGCGACCAGGAAGATCACGACCGCACCGGCCCATGCGAGCACGTCGCGCACGCCTGCGCCATCGAAGTCCGACGTGCAAAGCCGTTTCAGGGCATCGCGGTACGCAACGGATTCGAGCGCCATCCAGGAAAGGCATCCCAGGGTCATCGCCGCGGCGAAAACCCACATCGCCGTTTGCACTCGAAAAGTGGCGTCGACGAGGAGGACATTCGCTATGACTGCAAGGTACAGGCAACCGCCCACGCGTGCGGAGGGTCGCCAAGCGAACGCGGCGCAGGCGGCCAACTGCACTGCGCCCACCGCGATTTGATACCCTCGGCTATGCCCGAAGAACGCCCAGATGGCCTCCATTCCATCGAGCGAAGCGACCGTTCGATTTGCGAGACTGGCGGCGTCCCTGAATTGAACGGGAAGCATCTTTTCCAGCGCGTACGGCAGGAGCAACAGCACCAAAGCGGCGCGCAGCAGGTCCCGGCCGAAGCCGGGACCCCAAGGCCGCGTCAGTGCCATCGACCGGGATCGTCGCCGTGGAATCGAAACTCCCCGCCGTCGATACCGAAACTGTACCAACCAATGCCACCCCCGCCGACGGAACCGCGGTAGAACACGCGATCGCCTCCCGAGAGGAAAGCCGGGCTGTCGAAGTTTCCATCGATGCGCAGCAACGGGTGGGCCGGAACCGCCAGGTCCGTCCGGTACGACCACACCTCGGTCCGATTGCCCCCGAGTCCCATGCCCAGCAGCAATGTGGTTCCATTCGGCGCGATCAGCATCCGGTTGATGGGGCCGCCCGGGAAACCATCGCACGGGACCGGGGCTCCGCCCCATGGTGCGACACGGAAGAGCCCCGTGGTTCCGTATCGGTCCGACAGGAAGAAAAGATACCTGCCGGAGGGATGCCACGTTGGGAAGGCGCAGCGCGGGAATCCATAGGTGACCCGATCGATGCGGTCCGTCACCGTGTCGAGAAGGTTTAGGCAGTCCTCGCCCCCGGACCGTGTCACGAATGCGAGGTACCGTCCATCCGGGCTCCAGGAGAGGTGATCGACATAATCGAAGCCGCCAAGCAACGGTCGCGGCGCCGACCATCCGGGCTCGTAGACCCGCACCATGCGACGTCCGCCCAGAAGTTCGACGTAGGCGAATCGTCCCCGGCCCGGACACCAAGTCGAATTGATGATGGTGATGCCGGTGAAACTGTAGAGCGGGGCGCAGGTGTAGTCTTGCCAGAGCCCGCCGAAACCCCACGAGGTCGGATAGACGATCCACGGCCGGCCATAGGGTCTCGATTCGCGCAGCACGATGGTTTCACGGGATCGGACGGGGGGAGCGGAACGCCAACCGTCGCGATCGCGCACTTCCCAGCGCGACTGGGAGCCACGACCCGAAGGAATGCCGCGCGTGTCGTAGGTGCGGGATTCGCTCCAGCGCCGTTCCTCCCAGATGCGGCCATCCCGGTCCCGAACCTCGCGCACGTCCCGGGGATCGCGACCACTTGGGACCGATCCAGGCCGTTGCACCCCTTCGGGACGCGAACCACTGGGTCGTTCGACGCCGCGCGGGCCATC
>JBJTRZ010000137.1:0-2809 GCA_046076415.1 Armatimonadota bacterium | reverse complement strand
CAACCTTCGACATCACCGGTGTCCCGCCCACCCTGGAGGAGGTGCGGACGTTCCTGGCGGATCGGTCCCCCGATGCTTGGGAAAAAGTGGTGGACCGATTGCTCTCCTCGCCGGCCTACGGAGAGCGTTGGGGGCGGCATTGGCTCGACGTGGCACGCTACGCGGATTCCAATGGCCTGGACGAGAATCTGGCCCACGGCAATGCGTGGCGGTATCGCGACTGGGTGGTTGCGGCGCTCAATCGCGACCTTCCCTACGATCGATTCGTGCAACGACAGGTCGCCGGCGAACTTGCGCCCATGCTTCCCGGTGAAGATCCGGCGGAAGCGATCGTGGCGACCGGTTTCCTCGCGCTCGGCCCCAAGGTGCTGGCCGAACAGGACAAGCCCAAACTCGTGATGGACATCGTCGACGAGCAGATCGATGTGCTGAGCAAGGCGGTTCTGGGAGTGACGATCGCCTGCGCCCGCTGCCACGACCACAAATTCGATCCGATTTCGACCAAGGACTACTACGCGCTCGCCGGCATCTTCAAGAGCACGAAGACCATGGCCAACCTCGACTTCGTGAGCCGTTGGAATGAACGTGCGGTGGCCGGACCGGAACTCGCCGCCAAGCAGGCGCGCTACGACGCGGAGGTGCTGGCTCCGCTGCGCGCAACGGTCGCCAGCGCCAAGGCGAAACGCGACGATCCATCCTCGGGCGGCCTCTTCGTCGAGGCGACCGACACGGTGGAAGGCAACGTTGGCAAGGACATGTACGGCAAGGGAGTCGTCAATTCCAACGGCACTCCCACCGTGGCGGCTTGGGACGTGAATGTGCCGAAGGCGGGCGTTTACCAACTCAAGGTGCGCTACGCGGCCGAGGAGTCGCGTCCCTTGCGTGTTTCCGTTGCCGGCAAGGTGGTGTCGGAATCGGCGTGCGGGGCGATCACGGGCAGCTGGCAGATCGAGGGTCAACGTTGGTTCGATATCGGGCGTGTCGAACTTGCCGCCGGACGTTCGCGCCTGGCGATTCGGCGCGAGGGTGCCATTCCGCACATCAGCCGTTTCCTGCTGGTTGCCGAAGGTGCGGCCAATCCCATTGCAGCCGAGGAAGCGTTGCGCGTTGCGGAGGAAGCCCTGCGCAAGGCCGAATCCGATCGTCCCCAAGCCGCGATGGCGATGGCGGTCGAAGAGGGCAAGGCCGAGGATGTGCGGGTCCACGTTCGGGGCGACACTCAAATTCTGGGCGATACGGCGCCGCGCGGTTTTCCCGCGGCCCTCTGTGGGGGCGCGTTCGAACCCCTCAAGGATCCCGTGGCATCCGGCCGGCGCGAACTCGCGCTTTGGCTGACGCGCAAGGAAAATCCGCTGACGGCGCGCGTGGCGGTCAATAGGATCTGGATGCATTTGTTCGGTGCCCCGCTCGTTCCGACCGTCGACAATTGGGGAATCCGCGGCGAGCGGCCCAGCCATCCGGAGTTGCTCGACTGGCTTGCTCGCCGATTCTCGGGCGAGGACGGGTGGTCGCAGAAGCGGATGATCCGACGCATCCTGCTCTCGGACGCATATCGGCGGGTATCCTCCAGGACCGACGCGGTCGCCGCGCGCAAGGATCCCGAAAACCGGTTGCTCTGGAAGGCGAACAAACGTCGACTGGGCGCGGAGCCGCTGCGGGACTCGCTGCATTTCGTTGCCGGCACCCTCGACCCCGCCGTTGGCGGCAACCTCCTGCCAACGCGCAACGGCGACTACGTCACCAATGACCAATCGGGAAATGCCGCCCAGTACGATCTCCCGCGCCGCAGCTTGTACCTGCCGGTGATCCGCAATGCGGTCTACGATTGGTTCCAAGCATTCGATTTCGGCGATCCGAGCATGGTCAATGCCCGGCGCGCCACCACCACGGTTGCGCCCCAAGCCCTTTATCTGGTCAACAGTCCGATGGTTCGCGAACTTGCGCGGTCTTTCGCCAGGCGGGTGCTTCGCGCGGCGCCAACCACCGATGAAGGGATTGCCGAGGCTTACCGTTTGGCGTTCCAACGCGAACCCTTCCCGGTGGAGCGCGCGCGTGCCAAACGTTTCCTCGATCGCGTCGAACCCATCGTGGGCGATGCGCGCTCCGAAGCGGTGCGCCGCGACGAAACGTGGGCCGCCTTTTGCCAAGCATTGCTCGCCAGCAACGAATTCATTTTCGTGGATTGAAACGGAGTCCCAACGTTATGTCGCGCACCTATTGCCATCGCGAAGCCGGCGCATTGACGCGGCGGGGACTGCTCAAGGCGTCCGCGTCCGGATTCGGCGCCCTGGCGCTCTCCGCATTGCTCGCCGAGGAGGCGCGGGCCGCGGCTCCGCCAGATCCGCTCGCGCCCAAAGCACCGATGTTTCCGGCCAAAGCCAAACGGGTCATATTCCTGTTCATGCATGGCGGCCCCAGCCAAGTTGATACCTTCGACCACAAGCCTCTGCTCGACCGGGACCACGGCAAGCCGTACTCGGGACCGCGGCCGCGCGTCGTCTTCGCGCAAACGGGCACGCTGCTCAAGAGTCCTTGGGAATTTCGCCGGTACGGACAATCCGGCATCGAGGTATCGGATCTGTTCCCGGAAGTCGGCAAATGCGCCGACGATCTTTGCGTCCTACGCGGTTTGCACGGGTCCAACACCGCCCACGGAGGGGCGCTGCTCGCCCTGCACACCGGCTCCGACACGTTCTTTCGTCCCAGCATGGGGAGCTGGCTGGCCTACGGGCTCGGGACCGAGAATCGCAACCTTCCGGGCTTCGTCACCATTTGCCCGACGCTCGGGCACGGCGGCGTGCAAAACTGG
>JBJTRZ010000136.1:0-12039 GCA_046076415.1 Armatimonadota bacterium | reverse complement strand
CTCCGATGGCTCCCGTTGGTCCATTGTCGAGGACGTGGGGATTTCGCTTCGGTCGGTGACTCATTGCCGTGTCGAGCGTGATGCGGCGACTCCGGGAACGTTCGGAGAATGCGCTGGCGGAAATTTCCGGTTTGCGCGCGGACCTGGCGTTGGCGGACCAGCGCGCCGCATTCGCTCGCGAGATCCATGACAACGTCGGAAACACGCTGGCCGCGGCGGTGCTGCGGCTCGATTACGCGGCCCGCTTGCAGCAAATGGGCGGCGCGTCCGAGGCGCCCGAGACCGTGCTGCGCGAGGAATCGGCGCACCTGCGACAAGCGATGGGCGCGGTTCGCGATTGGACGTTCCTGAACAAGCCGTGGAGGTCGCTGGAAAATGAGCGGTCCTCGGAGGCCATGGAGCGCGAGTCGTCCCGATTGGCCGCACGGATCGGCATATCGGTCACGGTGGACGGCTCGGAACTGCTCGATTCACTTCCCGAACATCATCGGAATCAAATCCTGCACATCGTTCAGGAATCCTTGGTGAACACCGCGAAGCATGCGGAAGGTGCCACGAAGGCAACCGTCGCGATCACGCGCGGGCCCCGTTTGCTCGAAATCCGCATCGAGGACGACGGCCGTGGAGATCCGGGCGATCCGTTGCAATCCGGTGTCGGATTGACATCGATGCGCGAACGTGCCGAAGGCGTGGGCGGGTGGTGTCGCGTGGAACGCGGACCGGGAGGCGGCGTGACCGTCCGCGCCGCCATTCCCGTTCCCTGAATGCTATTTTCCCGGACGATCCCGCATCACTTCCGAGGTTGCCAGGGTTGCGATCGCCGTGGCGATTCGGCCATCCTCGGGATCGGGCACTTCACCCAATCTGCCGGATTCCAAGGCGTCGCGCCACGCGGCGTACATGCCATCGAAATCCTTTTCCGCCGCTCCGGGCAACCAATGCGTTCCGTTCGCGTCGCGGACTTCGAACGACCAACCTTCGCGGCGGTAGCGAATCAGTCCGTCGGTTCCGATCAGTTCGTAGAGGAACGTGTCGCGCGGTTCCGCCGCGGTGTGGCAATAGGAAAAACTCATCTCCACGACCGTGTGGCACCCGGAGGAGTGGTCCATGTGCAACCAAACGTGCCCCGGTGCCGCGTGCTCCTCGACCCAGGCTCCGGCCGCGCGAATGCGTTCCACTTCGGATCCGGTCCACCAACGGGCAAGGTCGATTTGGTGAACACCGCAGTCCACCAGCGGCCCTCCCTCGACGAACCTCCCGATACGACGCGGGGATTCCGTGCGGGATCCGTCGGCGCCGGTTTCCCATTTCCCATGCAGGTTCCAGAGGTACACCAGTCGCATCGCGCGGATCTCGCCGATCCTACCCGCACGAACCATGTCGCGTATCGTTCGGGCGATCGGGCTGAACCGGTAGCAAAAGGCCACGCCGAATGGCAACCCGGCGACTCGCATGCGCTCGATCATTCCCCGCGCTT
This sequence comes from Armatimonadota bacterium, assembly GCA_046076415.1. GTDB lineage: Bacteria > Armatimonadota > Armatimonadia > Armatimonadales > Armatimonadaceae > CAIRTT01. The sequence goes on along the minus strand of JBJTRZ010000136.1, from coordinate 10,562 downwards.
GCTCGTCGGAGGACGCGAGGGGTTTTTCACAGAGCACCGCGACTCCGGCATCGGCTGCCGCATGCAGGTTCGCCTCGTGCACAGGGGCGGGGGAAGCGATCGTGACGGCGTCGATACCGGATGCGAGGAATGCGTCCACGTCGGTGAACGCGCGGACCCACGGATATCGCGACGCCATGCGGGCCAGAGCCACGGGATCCGGATCGCAAAGCGCGGACAACTCCAGCCCGGGAGTTCGTTGAATAGCCGGGGCATGTCCGTAATCGGCCACGACCCCGCATCCGAGAATGCCAATGCGTTTCATTTCAATCCACCGCGTGGGTCGCGAGCAGCGCGTCGATCAAACCGTCCTGCCAGGCTTCGCGTTCCTCGGGGTCGTCGAATTCGAAACGGATTCCAGCTCCGGCCTGCGGCCCGGTTCGCCACATGATGTCGGACAAAACGATGATTCCTTCCACGGAAGGAGTGCTCAAACGGCAGGGCGTGGGACCTTTCATCCAACCGGGCAGCTGGTCCACGCGAACGCCCCCCACCCCGAGATCCAACACCGTGACGCCATGCCACGCGTTCCCGTCGTGCAACTCGACCACGACGCCCGGGGGAACGGGCCAGCGACGGAAATTACGCCTCTTTTGGTCACCGTGATCCGTCCGCTTTCGCCGGAAGGTGGAGGACGCGCGCAAACGGTCCAAAAGGATAAGCGCTTCGTCTTGAAGTCGCAGTGCTTCCTCGATTTCCGGATCCAAATCCTGCATGCCGTCGCTCAACGTGTTTCCTCCAGACGAACCCATTCAAGCCAATCACGCCATTGCTCGGGCGTATCGACGTCCCGCAACACCCCCGAATCGGATGTCGGCAAGTCCACGTCGACCGCACCACACCGGCGCAACGCCGCGTCCAATCGCTCCGACTCGTCCCCGGGTACACGCAACCGTTCCGCAACAACCGGGCCGAAACCCACGGGATGGCCGCGACGTCCTTCGCACGATGGGCGGACCACGGTTTCGGGCTCGATGCCGGCGATCACATTGGAAACGATTCGACTCGAAAGCCCGGGAAGATCCACCGGAGTGAATACGAAGGAGTTCCCGGGTCCGGCCCAGTGAAGCGCGCTTCGCAAGGAACCCAACATTCCGGTCTCCGGTCGTGGGTTCCAGACGACATCGATCGGCGCCTCCACCAATTCCGCGACCTCGGGGGCGGACACGACGACCAGCACGCGATCGCATCCTCCCGACGCCAACCGATCGGCTGCGCGCATCACGAGGGAGCGTCCATCGAGCGTCAATGCCGCCTTGGGAAATCCCATTCGACGCGACGATCCGGCGGCCAGAACCACTCCCACCGTCAAAAGGCGATTTCCAAGCCGTCCCAAGCCACTTCCATGCCGTGTTCGGCAGCACGCTCGGACAATTCCTCGTGCAACAGGAGACCGGACGGACAGATGTGCGTGAGCAACACGCGCCCCGTGGGAGAAAGGGCCCCCAGACGGAGCAGTTCGGCACGAAACCGCACGCAATCATCGAAGGAAAGGTGCCCTTCGTAGGGACTGTCGCCGATCCCCTTTCCGCATTCGAGCACGACCACATCGAGAGCCGCCCCCTCGAGGTATCGCCACGACGCATCGTGGTACCACCCGGTGTCGGTCGCGTACAGACACGACGAAGACCCGTCGCGAAAGACGAAGTTCAAACAGGTTTCGTCTGGTTTGTGCCGGGCGAGCACCGGCACGATGACGAGGTGGCCGATCGTGAGTTCCTCGAACGGTGCGATCGAATGGAAACGCACGGGCGCGGCCTCGAAGAAGCTCGACATCTCCGGGATCATGCGGCGGATCAACTCGTTCCCCGCGTACACATTGAGCGGGTACCGGCGATCCGGCGCGAAATTGGGAGAGAGGTACTGCAATTCCCGAATCGCAAAATGGTCGTCGTGGGAATGCGTGAAGAGCAAATGTTGCAGCGAAGCGAGGGACACCTCCGGAAACCGGTGGACATGCGCCAACGAATCCGGCGGGAGATCCACCTTCACCAAACCGTCCACGACAATGGTCGAGCGCGAACGCAGGTTCGGGCCTCCGCGCCGCAGTGCTTCGCGGTTGATCTCCGTATCGCTGAACAGGGCTGGGAATCCCTCCGCGGAGCCCGTACCCAAAAAGAACACTTTCATTCGACCTGCCTCGTACCCGCCGAGGATTATAACCCTATCCCGCCCTGCCGTTGCCCCGGTTGCAACGCGCTTTGGCAACCGCGATACTAAAGGCCTCATGTGGGTCCCGGGATGGATGACGATCGCCGTTCTCGTGGCATTGTTGCTGCGAACCCATTCCCGCCCGAGCACGACGCGTCCGGCGGGGCGGTCCATTCCCTGGGCAACCGCCGTGTTGGTGCTTTTGTTGCTCTTTGGTTTCCTTCAGGCTCGGTCCCCTGCGCTCGCTTTGACCTCCCTGCCGCCCGCGGCCAGATGGTTTGTTTCGCCATGTTTGCACGCGGATCCATTCCATCTGGCCACCAACCTGATGGCATTGATCGGGCTCGGATTGAACAGCGAAACCCGTGTGGGTTGGATTCGGATGGTCGTCATTTTCGCGCTGGGTGCAGTGCTCGGAAACGCCATCGCACAGATTTTTTCACCCTCGGATCCGGTGCTTGGAGCAAGTGGCGGCGTTTACGCGGCCATGACTTTCCAAGCGTTGCGTTTCGACACGCCGGGCCTTCGAGTTCCGGTCTTCATCGTATTGGTCGTGCAGGCGGCATGCGCACTCGCGATTCCACACCACGGAACGGCCTTCCTGGCACATGTGGTTGGAGGTGCCGTGGGAGCTCTGGCCAGCCTGCTTCCCGTCTTTTCAGCCCCGCTCGATCGGGAGGCCACCATCGCATCGGCACACGCACTATTGGCGCGGGAGCGTCCGGCCCTTGCCGCAGCCATGCTCCGCCGGCATCTGGAAGCGTGTCCCCGGGATGTCTCCGCGCAACTGTTGTTCGCGGAGGCGCTCCACCGAACCGGCGACGATATGGGGGCACGCCGTGCCGGTCGGGCCACCATCGCGCTTGGGTTGTCGATTGACGATGGATTCGCCTGGGTGCCGGATTTGCCGGACCCCGTGAACGGATCCTGGACCGTCGGGCTGGCGGTGGAAACCGGGACGCGCGTCGCGGAGTTGATGCGCCGTTTCAGCCTGCACCGCCGGGCCGCCGTCTGGCTGGAAGCCGCGTGGAGATCGGAGCCGACCTCGGAAACGGGGCTCGCCGCGGGCATTTCGGCGGCGCGCATCCTTTGGCGCGATTGCTCTATGCCGGGCGACGCGCTCGCGTTGCTGCGCGAACTGGAAGGGGGCGCACCGGACGGGGCCATGAAGGACCACATCATTGCCATGGCCGACGCGCTGGTGCGGAATTCGGCACCGAACGCGCAACCCTGATACAAACAGGACGACATGTTGCTCACGGATGAATTCCTCGAAAATATCCGTATAGCCGGGGCGCAGCATCGCATATCCGGTCGTTCGTTCCGAACGCGACGGTTTCGCCGCCGAAAGGAATTGCCCGAATCCGACCCGTTCGGGCGCTGGGTCGCCCATCTGCTCGAGAATGCCTACGGTCGCTTGGTGTTTGTGGTCGATTGCAGCCAGACCATGACCTTCGTCGGCCATGCCCCTCCAACCCGCAGCGATAAGTTTCCCTTCGTTCGACGTTTGGTGGCGGGCCTTGGTTGTTCGGCGCTCGCGTGCGGCGTATCGGTCCATTTGGTCCCTGTCGGTTCGGCGGGAGGTCGTCGTGGTCCGATCCTCCGCCAGTGGGAGGATCACGCGACGTGGATCGAGGTCATCGAGAGCCTTCGTCCGGGCGGCGCTCGTTCCTTCGGATATGCCGTGCGGAACCAAATCCTGCGCGGCGGGCCCGACGCCACGGTCGTGGTTATCTCGGACTTCCGCGACGAAAGTTGGCGCCAAGCGATACCCGCGCTCGTGGCGGGAGAGGCGCGCGTCGTACTGGTCCACGTGGTCGATGCCAGCGAGGATGGCGATCTGCAATCCGCCACCGCCGAAAACCCGGAAACCGTCCCGTTTGCCTTCGAACGAAGCGATCCGGAGTTGGAAACTCCCGGCAACGCGGCTCAGGTCCACGCCCGCCTTTTGGATCTGGCTCGGGACCATCGAATGGAACTCGTGGGCGTGCTTACCGATGCGGAAGTGGAGGGTGCGATCGTGAGGGGCACCCGCGGCAGCTGAACGCCTTCCCGTGGGTTTCCGATCGGGTAGGATGTTCCCGTGAGACAACGCTCGGCCACGGATCCTGCGGATTTCTGGACCTTGATCGGTCGGTTCACCGCGGCGCAAGTGCTCAATGTGTTGATGGTGGGGGCGGTGCTGTCGCGCCAATGGTTCTCCGCCGTTTTGTTCGGGATAGCATCCCTATTCGTGCATCGGGCCATGGTCGGACTCTACCGACGGCTGCGTTCCGAACGTGCCACGGAGCTCGAGGCGCAAGGGCGGGTGGGCGAACCATGAAGCGACGCGTTCCGGGCCACATCCAACTACGCCGGGACCGTGCGTTGCTGGGCGTTTTCGTCTTCCGGCAAGTCACGAGCATTGCATTGCTCGGATGGCTGACGGGATCGCTGTTCCGCTTGGACGATCATCGAATTGGCTGGGCGATGGTTGCGGCCACTGCGGCGTTCACCGGGTGGGTCGTCTGGGTCGTCGCGCGGGCCATTCGACGCTACCGTCTCAAGGTGCGACGGTTCGAGGCCGCCGCGTGACCATTCTCAACGCCCTCCTGATGGATTCGATGATTCGACATCCCGACGGCCGGGTCGATCTGGTCGGATTGTTCGAAGACATCCACTTCCCTTCGTTGCCGGCCACCTACGAAAGCATTTCGCTGTTCGTCGACATCGTGTTCGCCAACGACGAACGCGGATTGCGCAAATCCATCGATCTCGTGTTGCGGGCACCCGACGGCGGCGAGGCACACCGAACCACCGTGAAGTTTGAAATCCCGACCGCCGCGCATTATCCCCGCGATACGGCCCAACTCGATCTCACCTTGTTCCACCCCACGCTCACGCACTATGGAAACCATGTCATCGAAATCAGCGAAGAGGGTCGCGTGCTCCGAAGCGTCGCGCTGCGCGTGCTTCCGATCCCGGGTTAGCATTGCGCTGGCCGTCTTGGCCTTGGCCGCTCCCGCCCGTGCTTGGGAGGGTGCCGGCCACCGCTACGTCGCCCACCTCGCCATATCCTCCCTTCCTCGCTCGCCCCTGCGCGATCTCTTCGAACGCAATCGAGGCTGGCTCGCGGACGCCTCTTCGCATCCGGATCGTTGGCGCAACCGCGTGGACCACGCCGAAGCTCCCCGACATTTCCTCGATACCGAACGATTTGGGTTCGGTGTCTCCGCCGAGCGCATTCCGGTGGCGTACCGCGACGTTGCCGGCCTGCGCACCTACGACCAATTGCGCTCCGACGGAGTCGCACCCTGGACCGTGGAAAGAGTCTGGAAACTGCTGGTCGCCGCGCTCAAGGCGAAGCGCTGGGAGGACGCGATGGTCCAAGCGGCCTACCTCTCGCACTATGTGGGCGATGCCCACGTCCCGTTCCACGCCACGGAAAATTACGACGGCCAGTTGTCGAACCCTCCACGACGAGGCATTCACCGACGCTTCGAAGGAATCGGAGTCGATCGATCCATCGCGCTCTCGGACCTCCAACCCGGCAAACCGGAAGCAAAAGAGTCCCCTGCCCAGCAAACCCTGACCGCCATTCGCGAAGGGATCGCCGAAGTCCCCGCCATCCTGGAGGCGGACCGAGCAGCCGCGACCGCGGCCGGCGGGACCGACACGGATCCCTACTGGGAGCGCTTCCTCCAAGTGGCGCGTCCGATCGCCGTTCGCCGTTTGGAACTGGCGGGGAGACGGCTGGCAGGTTTGTATGAATCCGCGTGGAAGGCCGCCGGCCGTCCGCGTTCGGACGCGCTTCCGACAATGACCGACGACTGGCTGCCGGCGGCGCCTCCGTTCGTTCCCCGAGGTCAAAGTGCGCCCCCTGCCCTCCCGATCATCTCGGATTCGGAAAAGGCCGAAGCGCGGAAGCGGGCACGCATCGTCCCGCTCTGGTCGGCCCGATTGCGTAGGACCGTTCCGGTGACCGTCCTTCTCCCGGCCCATTACGAATCCGATCGGCGTCGCTTCCCCGTCGTTTATCTGCTCCACGGGGCCTCCGGCGACCACACGGATTGGAACGCGAAATCGGGGCTCGCCGCCTACACGGCCGATCAAGACGTGATCGTGGTGATGCCCGACGCCCAAGGCGACAGCTTCTACATGGACTCGCCCGGATTCGGCCCGATCGAATCCATGATTGTCGACGATATCGTTCCGGCCATCGACGAACGATACCGAACCATCGCCCGCCGGGAGGGACGCGCCATCGCCGGACTTTCCATGGGGGGCTACGGAGCGTGGCGGATCGCGCTCGACCATCCCGGCACCTTCGCGGCGGCGGCCTCGCTCAGCGGCGCCCTTGGCTGGGGAGAAGGCGCGCCGCCCCCCGGGCCGGCCGAGCGGGCGTGGCCCGTGGATACGGCGGCAGGGTGGGAACGCAGTCGAATCGCTCCCCGTTTGACGCGTCACCTGCGTGGGACCAATTGGCGCGGCCCCGCGCTTTGGTTCGATTGCGGTCGCGACGACTACCTTCTCGACTCCAATCGTCGCATGGAAGCGGTCCTCGCGACGTTGGGTATTCCCTACGAGTTCGCCGAGTTCGACGGCTCCCACGACTGGACCTATTGGGACGCGCACGTCCGGGACGTGTTTGGGTTCCTTCGTCGCCAACTCGCCGCCCCGCGGGACTGACCCCATGGCCGGCTTGGTGGGCTTTGGTTTGGTCAACGTCGACATTGTCGCCGTGGTGCCCGCGTGGGAGCGCGACACCAAGGCCACGGCGCAACTTTGGTTCGAACAGATCGGCGGTCCGGTACCGGTCGCGCTGTGCGCCGCGGCGCGTTTGGACGGTTGCGAGGCTACGTTCATCGGAGATGTCGGCGAAGATGCGGAGGCCGATTTCATCGACCATGAATTGTCGTCGTATGGAGTTCGTTCCTCGCTTCATCGCCATGCGCGTTTGCGAACCAGTCGCAGCATGGTCATGCTCGATGCCCGCGACGGGAGCCGGACCTTGGCGAATCATCCCGGCGATTTCGCCACACGCGTCTTCAGCCCCGATGAAATCGAGAGGGTCCGAGCCGCGCAGATTCTCCATGTCGACGCGCGCGATTTGGAAGCCACGTTTCATTTGGCGCAGGTGGCAAGGGACACAGGGGTTCGCGTGTCGTGGGACCTGGGCACGATGCGTCCGGGACGGGAGCGCCTCTTCGGTCTGTGCGACATCATCATCGCCTCCAAGGGAGGAGGAGCGGGAGCCTTCAAGGGCCGTGCCCTCCCGGAGGACCAAGTACGCGGATTCCTCGAGGCGGGCGCAGCGATCGCGGCGGTGACGCTCGCCGAACGCGGCGTCGTGGTCGGTACCCGCGACGGCTCGGTGCGGACGATTTCCGCGGTGCCCGTGGCAAACGTCAAGGACACCTGCGGCGCCGGCGATACGTTCCACGGCGCATTCCTCGCCGCCACCCTTCGGGGTGCCGATCCTTTCGAAGCGGCGGAGTTCGCGTGCCACGCCGTAGCCCACCGGATACGCCGCTACGGCCACCGGGAGGGATTGCCGACGCGCACCGACCTCGGTGGAAACCCCCTTCGTCGCGATTAATTGCGTCGTGCGACCGCGCCGAGCGGCTCGAACTCGGCAACGCTCGCCCAAGGCCCACCCGCGCCCTCCGACAGGACACGAAATCGGATCCGCGAGGCAGGGGCCGGCGATGCGAAAAGGACCCTCCGTTTTTCATCGCCGGGAGGGAACCTTCCCTCGCCTACCGTCCGATAAACTCCATCGGTTCCGGCCACATCGATCGCCCAGCCCGCGACTCGGCCATTTGGATTTCCCTGCCTCGGGACATATTCGAATCCCGCGATCACTTCCTCGACTCCCAGATCGATCGTGAGGGAATGCGGTGGCGCAGGGGAACGACGCGACCATTCCGTATGCCAGAACGTATCCGGGTCGCCATCGATCGCGTGGATCGGCTCGCCCTCCGCCTCTTCGACCGAATCGGCCTCGACCTTCCATCGTGCCCGGTCCAGGCGTCGAACCGGAGTCATCGCGGGCAAGGAAACCCGCACCGGAGCGCTGGCCGGCAAACCGCGGACACCCGCCTTCGCTTCGATGGTGATGGCACCGGGTGCGAACATCGGTCCGGTGTAACGCTCGGAACCCGAACCCACGGTGGAGCCATCCGTGGTCCATTTGATCGCCGCGTCGGGATCCGGGTGGGAAAGCACCACATTGCCGGCTTCGTCGCGAACCACGGTCGGCGGAACCACGATGGGGATACGACGGCGCGCGACCGATGCCAAAGAGCCTTTGTCGGGGGAATACGGGCGCAACGAGAAGCGCATGTGCACCGTTCCCGGCCGACAGAGGTACCGCCCCAGCGGAATGGGTCCGCAGGACGCTCCGCCCAGTCCCATCTGCTTCCAGTCGATGTTCACGAAGACATTCGCCCGAGGAACCAGCGGAAGAAGTCGCCGTTCCTGACCCTGCCGATGCCGTGCCCCGTCGAGATCCTCCGGAAGGAAATGGCTCGCGGACATGGCCGTGGGTCCGTCCTCCGCGGCGATGATCAATCCCCGGCCCCGGGAATCGACGATCGCGGACCAGCGGCAGTCTTCCTTGTTTCCGTTCTCCTGAGGGCGGATATACGGAACATATTGGTCGGCAACGCTGCCTCGCCAGAGTCCGATATCCATCGCCTGCTTTCGATCCGGGTAGCTTTCGGACGGTCCCCGGCCAAACCAACGAAATTGCTTCAGGCTGGCCGGCGCCGTGAACCGCATGCCGATTCGAGGAAGCGAAGGCAACGCACCGACGGGTTCAAGGGTTTGGTCGAACAGCAACGTTCCGTCCGGGAAGAACGTGTAGGTCGCGCTCTGACGAAATCCACTACCCTTGGCACCGAGCCAGTCCACTTGGGCCTCGACGGTCGCCATCCGCGCCGCGCCCGGATTGGACCAGCGGAGCGAACGGCAAACGGGTTGCAGCCATCCGAGTCCGGATTGCACGAACGCTTGACGCATCCAGCTATCGTTGTCCGTCAGAGCCCGGTACAGGTTGAGGCGAAGCCCGTTCCCGCCCAGGACCACCTTCCCCTCGGGCGCATATTGCACGAGGGTTCCCGTCTTGCGATCGAAGACCGCCAAAAAGCGTGTCGAGGTGCGACGAAGCGCGAGTCTGCCCGCATCGAACCGGCGCGTGTCCTGGACCCAACGCGCGTTCGAACCGCGCCGCATCGACAGGAAGGGTGCCGGGGGCGCTTGTTTTGGCAACGCGAATTGTTCCCACGCCACTTCGTGTCCTGCCCCGGCCCACGAACTGGCCTCGCGCGTGCGAACGGAGAAGGTCAGAAACGATTCCGATCCCGGCCTTGCCTTCCGTCGCGGCAGTGCGATCGAAAGCTCGCGCTCCTCGCCCGGCGGAAAATCCACGGTGCCGATCGTGCCTCGCGCCACCGTCTCGCCGTCTTCCTGCACATTCCACTGGATGGTGAATCGATTCAGGTTCAGGAAAGCATGGCGGTTCCGAACGAGCACCTTGCCGACCGAGGTATCGGGCATCCGCATCGCGACCGGTTGGTAGCACTTCTTGACTTCGTAGAGTTTGGGCGTCGTCGCGCGGTCCGGGGGAACCAAGCCATTGCAACAGAAGTTGCCGTCGTTGGGTCGGTCGTCGAAATCGCCACCGTAGGCCCAGAACCAGCCTTTGCCATCGGGCGTGCGCGTGCGCAGGCCTTGATCAACCCAGTCCCAAATGCACCCTCCCATGTTGCGCGGAGAACTTTCGAACGCGTCGACGTACTCCTTGAGGTTTCCCACCGCGTTGCCCATCGCATGGGCGTATTCGCAGACGAAGAAGGGTTTCTCGGATTTGCGCCGACCTTCGGCAACCACGCCATCGACCCCGGGGTACATGGTCGAATCGACATCGGCGACCGCGTTGTCTCGCTCGTAATGGATGGGTCGGGTTGGATCGTTGGCACGAATCCAAGCCGAGGTAGCGGCAAAGTTGCTGCCGGGGCCGGCCTCGTTTCCGAGGGACCAAAGGATGATCGATGGATGGTTGCGGTGGGTCGCGACCATCCGTTGCGTCCGGTCCAGGTGGGATTCGAGCCAAACCGGGTTGTTCCCCAGCGAAGTCGCCGGATCGTACCCCATGCCATGGCTTTCGATATTGGCTTCATCGATAACGTAAAGCCCGTACCGATCACAGAGTTCGTACCACTGCCGGTCGTTCGGGTAGTGGCTGCACCGGACCGTGTTGATGTTGAACCGCTTCATCAACCGGATGTCCTGGAGCATCCGTCCGAGACCGATCGTTCTTCCCGTATCCGGGTCGTGCTCGTGGCGATTCACTCCGCGGATCTTCACAGGCACTCCGTTCACCAGGAACG
>JBJTRZ010000135.1:0-4227 GCA_046076415.1 Armatimonadota bacterium | reverse complement strand
GATCCGGATCCACGGAGCGGCGACGGCGCCGGCGGACTTCCCGACGCCAGACCCGCGATCGATGCGTTGACGGACCAATCCCCGGAAGTGCGGGCGGTGGCGGCGCATTCCCTCGGTGATATCGCCACCACCGGAAATGCGGCGACGCGGAGGCGTTCGGTCGATCTGGTGGTGCAATTCCTCGTCGAATCGCTGCGCGACTCCGACGGTACCGTGGCCACCGCCGCGGCGGAGTCGTTGGGGCGGTTGGGCGCGGACGCCGCACCGTCCATCGTGCCGCTCCTCGCGGCACCGGATACGGTTGCCTACCACGCCGCCAATGCCCTTCGCGCCATGGGCGCGCCGGTCTTGCCGCTCTTGATTCGCGCCGCTGGAGAAGCCTCCACGGCTCGCTGGGCGACAGTGGTGCTGGGCGAAATAGGGGACGGATCCGCGCGGGACATTGTCCGAGCCCGGTCGGAGGATCCCGACCCCGATATCCGGTACGTCGCCCAAGCCGCGCTCGCCAAACTCGGCGGTTGATCCGCACACCGGGGGCAACGTCAGCCGGGCCGGCTCATCTCCAGCATCCTGGTCAAAGGGCGTTCGGCGCGTGCCCGCACATCCTCGTCCATGGTCAACTCGGGCTCGCCGTCCCGCAGGCAGATGTACACCTTTTCCAACGTGTTCAGGCGCATGTAGGGGCATATCGCACAGTCGCATCCCGAGTTCGGGGGCGAACAGATGAACTCCGCGTCGGGGCGGGCCGCCTGCATACGGTGCAGGATTCCCATCTCCGTCGCCACCAGGAATTTACGCTGGGCGGTGTTGTGGACGACATGATCCAGCAACGCCTTCGTCGATCCAACGAACGAAGCCGCGTCGAGCACGGATTCCTCGCATTCCGGATGCGCGATCACCTCGGCATCGGGATGGGCCGCCCGCAAGCGCTCGAGACGACGCAGATTGAATTGCTCGTGCACGATGCAGAATCCCGGCCACAAAACCATGTCGCGGCCGGTTTGGCGCATCACCCATCGACCCAAGTGCCGGTCCGGCCCGAAGACGATGCGCGCGTCGGTGGGGAGTTGGGCCACCAGATCCACGGCGTTCGAGGACGTGACGATAAGATCCGACATCGCCTTCACCGCGGCGGATGAATTGATGTAATTCACCACCGTCGCACCGGGGTATTGCTCCAACCACCGCGCGTACACGTCCGCGGGGCACCGATCGGCCAGCGAACACCCCGCGTCCATGTCCGGAACCAAGACGGTCTTGCCCGGATTGAGTATTTTTGCGGTTTCGGCCATGAAATGAACGCCGCAAAACAGGATCACATCGGCATCGGTGCGTTTCGCCGCCTGCGCAAGCGCAAGGGAATCGCCCACATGGTCGGCGATATCCTGGATCTCCGGCTCCTGATAGTAATGCGCCAGGATGACGGCATTTCGCTCACGCCGCAGTTTTGCGATTTCCGCAGGCAAATCGAGCGTCGGATCGACCGCCGCAATGCGATCCGACCAATCGGACGGGTTGGGAGAGGGCCTTGATTCGCGCAAAAGCGTCAGCAATTCCATGTCGGTATAGTATCGCCGGGCGCCCGCCGGAGCGCATGCGCCAGGAAGGACACCATCCCATGCAACCCGTCGTGCGAGTCGCCGGCCCCACCGATGCCGACGCGTTCCTCGCGTTGGTGGATGCCCTCGCGGACTACGAGGAGTTGCCTCGACCGAGCGGCTCGGCTCGGGAACGGCTGGTCCGGGACGCCTTTTCGGACCGGCCACGCTTCACCTTGTTGGTGGGTGAGGTCGACGGCGAAGTACGTGGTTACGCGGTCGTCTTCGAAACCTACTCGACGTTCCTCGCAATGCCGAGCCTCTACCTCGAGGACTTTTTCGTGCATCCGGATCACCGGCGATCGGGACTGGGAACCGCCCTGTTCGCCCATGTTGAACGTGAGGCGCTCGCGCGCGGATGCGGCCGGTTGGAATGGGCCTGCCTCAACTCCAACGCCATTGGCATCGGGTTCTATGCGAAACGGCAGGCCCGGCACATGGACGAATGGAGAGCCTACCGACTCACCGCGGAAACCCTGCGCGATCGGCATTCGAACAAGGCGTCAGACGCGCTTTAGGCGCTGCGCCAGGTCGTCGAATCCGATCGCCTCCTGCTCGCGAGTGCCCAGGGCCCGTACCATGGCCTCGCCACGCGCGAGTTCATCTTCTCCGATGATCACGGCAAACGGCGCCCCGGCTCCATCCGCTTGCTCGAGCATGACCTTGAGTCGACGACCCGTGTAATCCATGTCGACCGCGATGCCCGCGTCGCGAAGTCGCGCCAGCAGCGGTACGCAGGCCGCACGCGCCGTGTCGCCCAGCGGGCACAGGAAGGCATCCAGTCCCCGCGGCTCGGGACCGACCGCGCCCGATTCCTCGAGCGTCAACAACACCCTTTCGATACCGAGGCCGAAACCGATACCCGGGGTGGGGGGACCCCCGATTTCCTCGACCAGGCGGTTGTAGCGTCCACCGCCGCCGAGGGCCTTGTCGCCCAGCTCGGGCGCCTGAATTTCGAACGCGGTGCGGGTGTAGTAGTCGAATCCGCGCACGAGTCGCGGATCCACCTCGGACTGCACCCCAAGCGCATCCAGATGGGAGCGCAACCGTCGAAAGTGTTCCTCGGATTCATTGTCGAGATGGTCGAGAATGGAAGGGGCACCGGCGAGCAGTTCGATGTCGCGCGGATCCTTGCTGTCGAGCATGCGCAGCGGATTTTCGCGGAAACGTCGCCGATTGTCGTCGCTCATGCGCGGCAACAGAGGCTCGGCGTAGGCCCGCAAGGCGTTCAGATACAGGGCGCGCGACTCGGCCGTGCCGACCGAATTGATCTTGACTTTCAACCGCTGGACACCGGCATCGCGATAGAAGGCGGTGGCAAGGGAAATCACTTCCGCGTCGACCGCCGGATCGTCGCAACCGAGCACTTCGACCCCTGCTTGGTGGTGCTGGCGATACCTTCCCCGCTGACCCGATTCGTAGCGGAAATTCGGACCAATGTAGAACAGCTTGGTCGTTGGGCGTTCCAGCCAAAGGTGGCCGTCGCGGTACGCCCGAATCGCCCCCGCGGTGCCCTCGGGGCGGAGGGTGAGGCGGTCTCCACCGCGTGTGGTGAAGTCGTAGGTTTCCTTCACGACAATGTCGGTGCCATCCCCGACCGCGCGGTGGAAGAGTTCCGTATCCTCGAAAACAGGTGTCCGGATTTCATGGAAACCCGACCGGCGGCACCGTTCCCGGAAAAGACCTTCGATCCACTGCCACTTGGTGCTGTCGTGGACCCAGGAACGGGACTCGGATCGCCCGGCGGGCAGCGACGGGAGAATGTCGAACGTGCCCTCGGCGCGGGGGTAACGCATGGAGGCGATTGTACCATTCGACGCCGGTGCCTCCCCGATGCTGCCGGTACACTGACGCGTGGACAAAACGGTCCTCGAAACCATCGTGGCGCGGCACCAAGCGGGGTCGCCGTTCGTCGTCGCCGCACTGGTCCGAGTTCGTGGCTCGGCGCCGCAGCGCCCCGGAGCCCGGCTTGTCGTATCGCCGGACGGGAATACGGTCGGAACCATTGGCGGAGGGTGCCTCGAAATGGAGGCCCGGCGTCGGGCCTTGAACCTGATGGGCGAGCGGCGCGCCGAACGTTTCGAACTTCGCCTCGACGACGACTTCGGCTGGGACGACGGTCTGCTGTGCGGGGGGGAAGCCACGGTCCTCCTCGATGGCGACACGGCGCGGCAATCCGCCATGGCGACGGATGCGCTGCGTTTGTTGCACGACACCATCGCAGGCCGAGGCGTGCGTACGCATACCAACGGCGACACCGTCGGTACGATCGACTGGGTCCACGTGGATCCATCGAGATCCGATGTGATTTGGGACAAGGAATCGGGCACGCTCACGGAGCCCATCCTCCCCGAGCCGGTGCTCGTCGTTTGCGGCTGCGGGCACGTCGGTGCGGCCCTGGTCCGCCTCGGGGCGATGCTCGGATTCCGCACGGTGGCCGTCGACGACCGACCGGAGTATGCGAACGCAATCCGTCTGCCCGAAGCGGCGGTGGTCGTTTGCGAGGATCCCGCACGGGTGGCACGGGAATGGCCCACCGATGGGCGCACCTACTGGGTGGTGGTCACGCGGGGCCACCGCAACGACGGCAGGGTGTTGGCCGGAATCGTGGATCGGCCAAGCGCATATG
>JBJTRZ010000134.1:0-3756 GCA_046076415.1 Armatimonadota bacterium | reverse complement strand
CAAGCACCGCGTGCGGGACGAACGCCAACCGGCGCTCAGACGAGACACGCGTGGGCTCGCTACCGGCAGCGAGCTCGAGAGACTCCCGATCGGCCTCGTCCAAAGCGACAAGCTGTGTCCAAGCAACCGGCCACAGGGGGTATGGGAAGGCCCTACGGACGCGCCGAACGGACAATCGCGGGCGGGCGACCTTGGCCCGCTGGCCAGGAATGTCGTGAACCGGAAAGCGCGTGACATTCCCACCCGGAACGAGACGGCAGGCGGGAGGGCGCTTCGAGGATCAGGGAACGCGGGTGCGACCGCCGACCACGTAGTCGTAGTCGAAACGTTCCTCCGACGGCACGGCCTGCCCGAAGCGCAGCGCCGGACTCCATTTCCAGCGCCGGATGGCGTCGAGCACCCGATCGTCGAGATCCACGTACCCGGAGCCCTTCACCAGCACCACGGTCGCGGCGCCGTCGATGGCCACCTTCACGGCCAACCGAACGGTGGGTGCCGCGGTGCGCTGGGCGATGTCGTCGGGCAGGTCGGGAAGGAACAGCTGGGACGCTTCCGCGGGCCGCGACGGGCCGAACGGCGCGGGCTTGAACCCGGAGGGTAGCTCGACGGTCGCCGTTTGGATCGTGTCGCCGGCGGCAAGGCCATCCACGATTTCCATGCCCGAAATCACCATGCCCACCAGCGTGTAGGCACCGTTGTCGAGGCCCGGCGCATCCTTCTTCAGGATGTAGAACTGACTTCCGGCGGTGTCGCGGCCGGAGTTGGCCATGCCCACCGCACCCCGCACATGCTTGAGCGCCCGGTTGCGTTCGTTCTCCACCGTGTAGCCGGGGCCACCCGTGCCATCGCCGTTCGGGTCGCCCCCCTGCGCCACCCAGTCCTCGATCCGATGGAACTTGAGCGAATCGTAGAACTTGCGCTGCGCCAGCGACACCAGATTCGCCACATTGCGCGGCGCATCGATCGGGAACAACTCGATGCGAACCACGCCTTTCGGCGTGGCGACCGTCATCACGGGCCGTTCGAGCTTCTTCGGCTTGGGCGGCTGCGCGGGCTTGACCCCCTTGGCGGGCTTCCCCGGCACCGCCGGTGGCGCCGCCGGCGCGGCCCCCTGAATTCCCGCGACGGTCAGCGACGCAAGCACCCAAATCGGGATCACGGGCGGACGGTCACCTTCTTGATCACGTCGTTCATCACGATCTTCTCCGCGACATCCTGGCCGGACACCACTTGACCGAAGACCGTGTACTTGTTGACCCCATCCTCGTACTTCTCGTCGAGGAACGGAGCGGGCTTTCCAACCACGATGTAGAACTGGCTGCCCGCGGTGTCGCGTCCCGCGTTGGCCATGGCCACCGCGCCGCGGCCGTGCTTGAGCCCCTTGACGTTCTCGTTCTTGATCACATAGCCCGGGCCACCACGACCGGTGCCCTCCGGATCTCCGCCCTGGATCACGAAGTCCTTCACCACCCGGTGGAACTTCAATCCGTTGTAGAAACCCTTCTTCGCCAAATCGACGAAGTTCTTGACATTGACCGGGGCCTCTTCGGGGTAGAGCACGATTTTGATCGTTCCCTTGGAGGTTTCGAGAATCGCGAGCGGATGCTTGACGTTGTTGAGGTTGGGTCCGACGGGCGGATCCTGGGCCAGCGCGGGAGCGAGACAGCAGGCTGCGGCCATCCCGAGGAGGGCCCGACGAGGGAATGGTTGCATGCCCACATTCTACCCCGCGGCTTCGAAGGCCCGTGATATAGTTCGCCATGCCCCGCCGCCGACTGGCCGTGGTGATGCCGCAGGCCTCCGTGCGCGGCGGCGCCGAGCTCTGCCTCCTCGAGGTTTTGCGCTCCCCGGCGGGCCGTTCCGTCGACTGGCATGTCCTCTTCCTTCGCGACGGACCGCTGGTCGAACAGGTCCGGGAAACCGGTGCCACCGTCGCCTGTTTTCCCATCCGGCGCACCCGCGATGCGATTCGCACGCTGGAGGTCGCGACCGCGATCGCCCGCCACGCGAAAGCGCACCACTGCGACGCGCTCGTGGGATGGCTGAGCGCCGGTCAGGTGCTCGCCGGCCTCGCGAGCCTGCTCGGCGGACCCCCCAATGTCTGGCACCAAATGGGAAATCCCCGCAAGGAAAACGCCCTGGACCGCGCCGCGGGATGGCTCCCCACGCGGGGCATCGTGGTTTGCTCCCAGGGACTCGCCGACGAACAGAGGGTTCTTTCTCCGAAGGCACCCATGTCGGTATGCCATTTGGGAGCGCAACTCGATCGCTTCGACCCCGACCAACTTCCCGCTCCGGGCGTGGTTCGCGCCCGCCTCGGGCTCCGAACGGAAGGCCCGTGGATCGGCATCGTCGGACGCCTTCAGCCGTGGAAGGGCATGCACGTGCTCCTCGATGCGGCCCCGGCGGTCCGGGAGCGGCACCCGAACGCGCGTTTCCTGATCGTGGGCGGACCGCACGACGGCGACACGTCGTATCCCGACGCATTGACGGAGCAGGCACGGCGCCTCGGCATCGCGGATCACGTGACGTTCGCCGGGCCGCAGGACAATATTCCCGAATGGATGCAGGCGATGGACGTGGTGGTCCACGCGTCCGACAACGAGCCCTTCGGCATCGTGGTGGTGGAGGCGATGGCCCTCGGCAAACCGCTGGTGGCCGCCGACTCGGGAGGACCGCGCGAAATGCTCGTGGCAGGCGAAGAAGGGCTGCTCACTCCATTTGGAGACGCGCCGAGGCTCGCCGACGCGATCGTGCGCCTCCTCGACGATCCCGAGCACGCCGCCGCGATGGGCGCGGCCGCGCGCCGCAGGTCACGGCAATTCTCGATGACCGCCTACGGTGCCCGGTTCCTGGATCAAATCGCCACGTTCCTTGGGTGGGCGCCCATCGGAGCAAACCCGGGATGACCATCGTGGATCTCGCCGAACTTGCCGGGCGCCGTTTTCCGGCGGGCCGCTGGACCCGCAACCTGGTGGGCGGACTTTCGGCGATCCAGTCGGCGCATTTCTCGCTGGGCTGGGTGGTGCTCGATCCCGGCGGTGGACAAGTGCCCTGGCACGACCACCCGCAGGAGGAGATCTATCTGATCGTCGACGGCGAGGGCGAAATGTGCGTGGGCGACGAGCGCACCTGCGTGCGGGGCGGCCAGTGCGTATCGATCCCCCCAGGAACGTTCCACCAACTCACCAACATCGGCACCGAGCCGTTGACGTTCCTTTATTGCTACGGTCCGGCGGGAGATGTGGCGCACTGGCGTCAGGAACTCGACGGCACCTTGCCCCGGGCGGGAATCGACGCCCCTCCCCTGCCGCCCGGCGCGGCCCCGCAGCGGATCTGACACCCGCGCCGGCACGCAGGTCCAACCCCGGCGCCCGGCGAATCGGTCGACATGATCCTCCTTCCCCTGCCCACGCCCGCCCTGATCGCGCCGGCGCCCCGGACCGGACCCTGGGTCCAACTCTTCGATGGCCGAACCCTGCGCGGATGGACGGAACCCTCCCCCAACCCGTTTTGGAGCGTCGAGGACGGCGCCCTCGTGGGACGCAACGACCCGGCGAAAAAGGGCGCGATGCTCTACACGCGGTCGCAGTGGGGGGATTTCGAGTTGGAATTCGACGCCAAATGGGACGGTGAAATCGACAGCGGAATCATGTTCCACAGACCCGAACTCCAGCTCCAGCTGGGCATCTCGCGGAGCCTGAAGGTGGACATGACCGCGGCGTTCTACACCGGCGGCAAGGACATCTATCCCAT
>JBJTRZ010000133.1:0-10335 GCA_046076415.1 Armatimonadota bacterium | reverse complement strand
CCAAGGCGGAGTTCGCCCTGCGCCGCGGCGAGCGCGACCTCGCCCTCCAGTTGCTCAAGGAGAAGCAGAGCTACGAGCAGTCGCTGGCCACCACGCGCGAATCGTTGGCCACCGCCATCGAGACCGCCGAGTCGGTGAAGTCCCACATCAAGCAGGAAGAGGAGATGATCCGCCGCAAGACGGCGGAGGCCCTCCAGCTCAAGGCCCAATGGAAGAGCGCGCAGATCCAGAACGAGATCGAGAAGCAGCTCGCCGGAATGGGCCAGTTCGAAGACACGGAAAGCGCGTTCAGCCGTGCCCAGGAGAAGATCAAGGGCGCGATCAGCGAGAGCAAGGCGCGCGCCGAGCTTGGCAAGACCCGGGTCGAATCGCGCGTGCAGCAACTCGAGGCCACGGAGCGCGACCTCGAAGCGGAGCAGCTGCTCGCGGATCTCGAAATGAAAATGGGGTTGTCCTCCACGCCGGCTCCCACCCAAACCGCGACCGCTTCGACCACCGATGTCGAAAAGGAGCTCGCCGAGCTCGAGGCCAAACTCGGCGGCGGTACCGGGTCGGCCACGCCGGGAGCCTGACGTCGCATGTGCCGTCTGGTCGGCATCGCCGGACCCGCCCCTGCCCCCCTGCCGTCGCACGATCATCTGGTGACGGCGCCGCACGCCCTGCGCGTGCAGGCCGATCTGGGTCGCGTGCTTCCCGGCGGCGAGCCGGGACACCGCGATTCGTGGGGAATCGGGTGGATCGACGCCGAGGGCCGGCCGTCGGTGCTCCGGCAAGTGGGGTCCGCCATGGAATCCCCGTCGTTTGTCTTCGGCGCCGAAACCGCGTCGCGCGGTTCGGCGGCGAGCGGCCCCGCCCGCGTTTTGATCGGACATTTGCGCAAGGCGGTGGCCGGGGAAATCACGACCGGCAATGCCCATCCCTTCTCGGTGGAAACCGCGGCGGGTCCGCTGCTGTTCGCCCACAACGGCCATGTGCGTGAGAGCCTCCTGAAGTCGGTGCGGGCCGATCTCGCGGCCCAGGGCGACCACGTCGGCGCCGATGCCGATTGCGACTCGCAGGTGCTCGCCCATTGGATCGGTGGCCGGATCGATCCGTTCCAGGACGGAGCGGGCATACCGGGCGCCCTCGCCGAGTTGATCGACCGTGCACGCACCCTCGAGGAGCCCCACGAGGCGTACACCGGAATGATCCTGCTCATGGCGCTGCCCGCCGGCCTTTCCGTGCTGCGTTGGTATAGCCGGTGGCCCGAGTACTACACGCTCCACCATCGCCGCGATGGCGACTGCGACATTGTCGCTTCCGAACCCACCGACACCTCGCCGGACTGGACCCTGCTGGAAGCGGGCGTGCTGCACCGATTCGACCGCGACGGCGGCCCCGTGCGCACATGGCGGGTGGTCGAACCGACCGGAGACACAGCGTGAGCGACCTTTTCAAACGTACCGTGGGTCTGGGCAAGGCCTACCTCGGCTCCGCGAAGGAGAAAATCGACGCGGCGTTGACCGAGCGCGAGGACGCGATGCGCGAACTTGACGGGGGTCGGGGCGGCGAGCGCGGCACGGATGCCGACGACCTGTTGCGACGAGCCGAGGAAAAGATCCAGTCGATGCGGCGCACCGCGGACGCGCGCCGGGAAGTTCCGCCGACCGCCTCCGCACCGGCGAATCCGGTCGCCGCGAGCCCGTCCAACCCGCCGACCACCGAGGAGGCCTCCGCGTACGCGATCCTTGGCGTCGCACCCGGCGCCGATTACGCCGCGGTCCTCTCCGAATACAACCAACTCGCCGCCCGGTGCGATCCGCGACGGTTCCCGGAAGGCTCCGAGGAACAACGGCAGGCGCAGGTCATTCTGGAGCGCATCAACGGCGCGCTCGAGGTCCTCCGCCGCAAACTGGATCCCACCAACCACCGTTTCGGCAAACTCGAGCTCGAATAGGCGCCTTCGCGGCCCCGAATATACCCAAACTTGCGGATGGCGGACGTGGCGTGGTCGCGCGCACAATCGACGCGTGACCACCTCCATTCCGGATTCGCCCATCGCCGCGCTGGTTTCCGCGCTGCGGGGCGGCGACACCGACCAAACCGGGCGGCTCGCCGCACCCGTCATCGATCGTTGCTTCCCCGTGGTCGTTCGCCGCTGCGAACACCTCGTGGCCGGCACCCGCGCGTCGCTGGCGCTCGAAGGTGCCGACATCGCCCTGGAGGCTTGGGAGCAAGTGCTGCGCCGGGTCGCCGACGGCCGCACGGAGCTCAGCGACGAAACGCATTTGCTGCGGCTGTTGCTGCGCACCGCGAAATGCCGTTTCCTCGACCATCTTGCCAAGGCCAGGCGCCGCGGTATCACGGCGTTCGAACCGCTGGAGAACTCGGCCGCCACCGTGCGCGAGGGCCCGGGAAGCCAAAGCGACCTGCTGCTCGGCGCCGACAACGAACTCTTGCGATGGGTCGAGCGCTTGTTCCGCTGGGATGAAATTCGATTCCGTGCCGAGCGCCCACCCATCCTGCGCCGGGGCCTGCACCAATACCGCGGCTTGGTGCTCTTCCATCTCGGGGAAATGGCCCTGCTCGAGGATTCCGCCGAGGGCCGTGCACTGGTGACCCGCTACGCGCACCTGCTGGCGGTGCCCGCTCCCTGGTGGGAAATCATCGCCCACGCCGTGGCGGCTCCCGGCGCCGACGAGGCAACGCTGTTCGAAGTCGTCAACCGGGTGTGCGGAACAACATTCTCCGATCGCCGAATCCTGAGCGTGCTCCGGTACGAACTGCATCGCGCCGCCTGCCCGCGACCGGCGCGCCCGGTACGGTACGATGCGGCATGATCCGCGACAGCGATCTGGCCGCGGTGGCCAGTGGCACGGCCGATCCGGAGCTCGAACGACGCGTTCTGTCGGCGGTGTTGGCCGACATGGCGCTGCGCCGGCGTTTCGATCACCTGCGGGAGCGAATCGCCCGCGGCGACACCCCGCCCGAGGATTCCGTGGCCGAGCGGGCGCGACGCATCGCCGAGCGGATCGCCCACGAACACGGGGATTCCAGCGCGTCCAAAGGCACCGGCTGACCCCACCGCCCGGTTCGTTCCTTCCTGCCCGCTCGGGGCTCGATTTCGGACGGGTCCCTTGCGATCGCGATCAGGCGTCCTCGGCGATACGGCGCGCGAGCGCCTCCGCTCCCTCAAGGTCGTCGGGTGCGAGTTCGCCCGCCACCACCGCATCCACCAGCGCGGCCTTCACCTTCCCGAGGAGGGGCCCCGGACGCGCTCCCAGCAGGCGCATGATCTCGCCACCGGAGAGCGGCGAGGCGAGGCGCGTGATTCCCGCGGTGTGCTCGAGTTCGGCGAGGCGACGTTCGAGGCCATCGAGATCGGCCACCGGATCGGTGCCGCACGCGGCGATATCGGCGCGCGCGATCACGAACAGCGTTTCGCGATCCTCCCCCACCGTCCGCACCAACCGCCGCAGCGCCGGAGTGCCCCATACCGCCAAATCCACCGCCCCGTACCGCATGTGCAGCGAGACCAGTCGTTCCACATGGCGCAGGGTATCGGTATCGAAACGGAGTCGGGTCAGCAGCGCGCGCGCCATCCCGGCTCCAATCGTTTCGTGCTCGAAGAAATGCACCTTGCCGTTGGCGTACACGCTCCGCGTGGCCGGCTTGCCGATGTCGTGGAGCAAGGTGGCGAGGCGGATCACCAGCGACGCGTCGCCGGGCAAAGCCTCGAGCGCTCGCAGCGAATGCTCCCAAACATCCCACCGGTGCCACCCGTTCTGCCCGCACCCGTGGAGTGCGGCGAGCTCGGGCGCGAAGCGCTCCAGCAGTCCGGTGGTGCGCATCCGCTCCAGACCGTCGATCGCCCCCGGAGCCAGCAACGTTTTCACGAACTCGTCGCGGATCCGCTCCCAGGATATTCCGTGCTCGGCATCGAGTCGGAACGCGTTCGCGCGGATCGCCTCGAGCGTTTCCTCCGCGATCGCGAAACCGAGCTTCGCGGCCAATCGGCAGGCCCGGAGCATGCGCAGCGGGTCGTCGACAAAAGTCACTTCAGGGTCGAGGGGGGTCCTGAGCAGTCCCGCCGCAAGATCCGCGCGTCCGGTGCCCAGCGGATCGAGGATTTCCCCATCGTGCAGATTGCAGAGCAGGGTGTTGACGGTGAAGTCGCGCCTGCGGGCATCTCCGAGCAGCGTTCCGGGACGCACCTGCGGCTTTCGGGAGCCTTTGCGGTACGACTCGTCGCGCGCCGTCACCAATTCCACCTGCGCATCCCCCACATGCACCATGGCGGTGCCGAACGCGGGGTAGGTCACGGGATGGTGGCGCGCCACGCGCCGTTCCCACAGGAGCCGCGCCACCGCGGTCGCATCGCCCTCCAGCACGAGATCGAGGTCCGTCGCATGATCGTCGCGGCCGAGCAGTTTGTCCCGCACGTAGCCACCGACCAGATAGAGGCGCCCCTCGTACTCCGTTCCGCGGGTCGCTTCCCGCAGGATGCGCAGGGTGTCCTCCATAGGTCGCTATCTTACCGCGGGCCTTCGCGTGGCGGGCGCAAACGCACCCGCCACTGCCCCGACCGCTTCGCCGCGCTATTTCCGGAACGGATTGCCGAACTTGGGATCCGCGTTGAGTTCCGGATCGTCGAGGGTTTTCAGGAACGCCACGAGGGCATTTTGATCTGCGACGGAGAGATTGAGCCGGAGCGGGTTGCCCTGCGGCGTGCGGAGGCGGTTGTCCAGGGCCGGCCCATCCTGGATCCCCGCATTGTAGTGGCGAACCACGTCGAGCAGGGTCGCGAAACGGCCGTCGTGCATGTACGGTCCGGTCACCCCGACGTTCTTCAAACTCGGGCTCTTGAAAATGCGCGTTTCCCCGGCGTCGAGGCCATTCGACCGCGAGTTCGGATCGAGGCTGAAGGTCGGAATGCCGTGGCAGGTCACGCACCCGGCCCCGCCTTGGTTGGGGGGAGCGAGGTAGAGCGCCTTGCCACGTTCCTCTTGAGCCGTGAAGTTCGGAAACGCTCGACCAACGCCGGCACCGGGTTGGCCCGGCGCGAACACCTGCGCGAAACCCGTATCGAATCGACTGCGCACCGAAACCATCGAGCGCTCGAACTGCGCCAACGCATCTTGGACGCGCGCCTCGGTGATCCGCGGGTCGCCGTACACCCACTTGAACAATTCGGGATAGTACGGAAGGCCGGCCATTTTGGCGAACAATGCGGCAAGGCCACCGTGCGCGGCTTGGAAACCCATTTCGATGTCGTTCTGGATCGGCTGCGTCGACTGCGCCTCCACGCTCGCCGCCCGTTTGTCCCAGAACATGGTCCGGCCGGCGTAGAAACGAATGTTGGCAAGACGCATGGCATGGGCGCCGGTCAGCCCCCCTTCGTACCCGCGGCTGAATCGGGCGGTATCGACGAAGCCGGCACCGGGCGCGTGGCACGATGCGCAGGCCACCGTATCGTTGAAGCTCAGCCGCTTGTCGTGGAAGAGCACCCGTCCCAGGCTGGCGCCTTTGTCGGTGACCGGGTTGCCGACGGGCGTGTTGTCGCCCGCCCGCACGTTGGCATCGTAGTGGACCGGGTACGCGGGCGAAGCGTAGTTGGGCAGGTTTGCGGGATCGATGTCGAGGTACTCCTTGACCCCGGCGAACGGATCCACGACGGTCAGCGCGAGTCGCACCGACTTGCCGGACTCCTCCTCCACGGCCACCACGGAAGCGGCTCCCGCGGAGACACCGCGTACCTGCGCCGAGGTCCCGGTGCCGACCACCGTCGCCACCGCCGGGTTTTCCGAGGTCCAATTCCACTTCCCCGGGGATGTCAGCACGAGTTCGCCCGCCGCGGTGCGAGCGCTGGCGCCCACGGCCAGGGTGGCCCCGATTTCGACCAACGTGCCGGAGGCGGACGCCTCGAGGCGGTCGATGGTGCTGGCGAGGGTCAGCACCAGTTGGAATTGCTGGTCGGCGACCGCCTGTACCGTCTGCGAACCCTCGGCCTGCGCCGGTAGACCCACTCCGGCCGCGTCGGGGTGCGCGCTGGCCACCACGGTCAACGTTCCCGGGGGCAGATTCGTGAACGTCGCTTGGGTTGCGGGACGTGCGATCACCTGGGTGACCGCGAATCCATCCGGGCCCGTGATCGCGATGCGGATCGAGTTCGACGCCAAGGGAATCAGGCGTGAATCGGGCCGCGCCGGCCAGGATACCCGGACCATCGCCGTGGCACCGCGCGTCGCCGATGCACCTCCGCCGATCAGGCGCGTCGCACCGCCGCACCCGTTGACCAAGACGCACCCGGGAAGCGCGAGCACGAGTGCGGCGGCGATGGGCACGCGCGGCGCGCGGAACGTGGATATGCACCCCATGGCTGGACTCCTTTTCCCCCTCATCGAATTTCGATTCCGCCGCCCGAAGCGCGAACCCGCACCGCGACTTCGGCGACCCGGGATGGGTCGGCGGTGCTCGTGGCCCGCACGTGGAACGTGCCTTGCGCCGCCGGGGCGGTGTAGGTGCCGTCGGTCGCAATGGTTCCTCCCAGGGGCTCGATCACCGACCACGCCACGGTGGTGTCGACCGCCCCCGACACCGTGGCGGCGAACTTCAACGATTTTCGGATGTCGATTTCTCCCGCGGTTGGCGTCACCGAAACACCCACCGTGGCCACACGGATTTCCACCGACTTCTCCGCCACTTCCCCCAGTTCGTTGGTGGCCTTGAGCGTGTAGAGCGCGGTCTTCGTGGGAGCCACGGCCGCGTTTCCGATCATTCCCGCCGCGGAAAATCCCACCGATGTCAGGGTCGATGCGTCCTGGGCTTCCCACGCGAGGGTCGACGTTTCCCCGACCAGCCGTTCCGTGGAGGGGCCCGTGAACACCAGCACGGGAGGAGGACTGGCGACCACCACGGATACGGTCGATACCTTGCCGGATTCGGTTTCGGTCGCGCGCACGGTGGCCGCACCTCGGGCGATTCCCTCGAGCACGAACCCGTCGGCCGCCGACCGCACGGCGCAGATCCCGGGGTCCAACGACACGAGTTCCCAGGTGGACGGCCGCGTGAGCACGAGGCGGTTTGACGGATCGTAGGCCTCGATCGTCGCGGTGGCCGACGCGCCGCGCCGCAGGGTTCCGGAGCCCGCGGTCACCGCCACGCGGTCGATGGTCGATTCGAGCGAAAGGGCAAGCGGAGTGGTCTGACCCGCTCTGCCGGGGACGGTACGGACGGCGGATGCCTGGGGAATGGTTGCTCCGGGGTCCGCCGCGGGATGCGCGGTCGCCGTCACCACCAAGTCTCCGACCGGAAGGTTCGCGATGGTGGTGGAGTTCGCGGGGCGAACGATGGTAACCGTCTTCGCGAATCCATTCGCACCGGCGACCGTCACACGGATGCTTTCGGAAGCCAGCGGGACCAAACGGCCGGCCGAACGGTCCGGCCACGCGACCGTGACCGAGAGGGTTGCGGTACGGGTGGATGCCGCGGAGGATCCGCCACCGCATCCCATCGACGCAACCGGCAATCCGGCCGCCACGCACCACGCAAGCGCGGGCAAGACCGCGGCGCCCCTCCTCCACAACATCGTCGGCATGGTGGTCCTCCCTCCCGTCCCCTTGGCGGCCGCCGACCTTTACGACCGGCCAACCGTTTTACGGGCTGCGCCACCGGGAGTCCATTGATAGCGGGGAAAACTGAAAGAGTTGTGAACCGGCAACCAAAGGGGGGACGCCACGCCCACGGGGGTAGACTGAAGCGATGGCCCCGTTCCCTCCGGCACCGCTGCGAATCGCCCGAGCGGGTCTGCGAGACGGACGGGGAAGGGCTCGGGCGTGGGGCTGAACTTCTCGGCATTCACCGCACTGCGCCACCGCGACTACCGCCGTTTCATGGCCGGCCAGTCGTTCTCGCTCGTCGGCTCATGGGTGCAGAGCACCGCCCAGGGCTGGCTGGTCACCCTGCTCGCACCGTCGGAGGACATCGCCACCGCCTGGCTGGGCGCGGCCAGCCTGATCGGGTCGCTCCCGATGTTTTTCGGCGCGTTCCACGGGGGTGCCGTCGCCGATCGCCTGCCGAAGCGCACGATCATCCTGTGGATGCAGGTGGTGCAGGCGCTGCTCGCCGCCGGGATGGCCGGGTTGACGTTGTCCCACGCGGTGCGCCTGTGGCACGTTCCCGTATTCGCCTTCCTGCTCGGGCTCACCAATGTCTTCGACATTCCCGCCCGTCAATCGTTCGTGGTGGAAATGGTGGGAAAGCAGGATCTGCCCGCCGCGATCGGGCTCAATTCGTCGCTCTTCAACGCGGCGCGGGTGTTCGGACCGTGGATTGCCGCAACTTTGATCCACCGTCTGGGTGCCGGACCCGGCGAACTGGAAGGCGTGGGGCGGTGCTTCCTGGTGAACGGCGTGAGTTATCTGCCGGTGCTTGCGGGACTGTGGTCGATCCGTCCGGTGGCGCCGCCCCGCTCCGCCGGGCGGGAACCGCTCCGCACGCAGCTGCGTGAAACCGCCGAGTTCCTCCGGGGCCACGGCGGACTGCGGTCGTTGATGGCGCTGCTCGCCGCCGAATCGCTGTTCATGACCGGCGATTGGATCCTGCTGCCGGCGCTCGCCAAATATGTGCTGGGCACGGACGCGGCCGGGTTCGGCCAATTGATGGCCCTGCGCGGCGTTGGAGCGTTGTGCGCGGCGCTTTGGCTCGCGGCGCACGGAAGGTCCGAGGGCAAGGGGCGGGTGGTGGTGATCGCGGCGGTGCTCTGGCCTGTCTTGTCGGTGGCGACCGCGGCGATCGGGCGGTTCGATGTGGCCCGTTTTCTGATTCCGCTCGCCGGCTGCGCGATGATCTGCTTTCTGGTGGGATGCAACCAACTCGTGCAAACGTCCACCCCGGACCACCTTCGTGGACGCGTGATGGGCGTGCACGCGTGGTTGATGATGGGCCTCAATCCCCCGGGCAGCCTGGTTGCGGGAGCGGTGGCGGGTCGCGCGGGAACGGCGGCGGCGGTGGTCGCCGGGGGAATGGTCTCGCTGGTGTTCGCGCTGTGGTTCCTGTTGCGCCGCCCGGAGCTGCGGCGCTCGGGCGCCCAACTCGACCCCTGAGCCGTGCGGGACCGCTCAGCGGGTCGTGTTCGGCGGCGACGGGGTGCGCCCGGTGCGCGGTGCGCTTCCGAGGCGGACATGGTGGGCGCAGTTGCGCGAGCAGGCCGACCGCTCGGGTGCGTCGGTCGCCGCGGCCCGGCACGCGTCGCACACCGTCGCCGGACCGGCGCAGTACGGGCAGGTTCCCACGGCGGATCGCTCCGCCGGGTCGCCGCAATGCGGGCATTTGCACCAGCGGTCGGTGGGCGCGAGCCGATGGTCCACCGCCACCCGTTCGTCGAAGACGAAGCACTCGCCTTCGAACAACCCGCCCTCCGGGAACCGCGCCAAGTAGCCCAGGATGCCGCCACGCAGCTGCCAAACGTTGTCGACCCCGCGTTCCTGCAGGGAGAGGATGGCCTTTTCGCAGCGGATTCCGCCGGTGCAGTACATCAGCACCTTGGTGTCGGGCCCCATCGGATGGGCCGCCACCCAGTCGTCCCATGCCGAAAACGACTCCAGGCCCGGGTCGACCGCGCCGCGGAACTTGCCGATGCGCACCTCGTAGTCGTTGCGCGTGTCCACGACCACCACATCGGTTTCCGTGCGCAGTATCCGGTCCCATTCCGCAGGATCGAGATGGTGGTTTTCGGAAGCGGCCGGAAACACCCCGGGCCTGCCCGCGGCCACGATCTCGCGGCGCCGGTCGACCTTGGCCCGGGCGAACACGTGGCGCGGCGCTTCCGAGACCTTGAAATCGACCGCGCACGGAGCCGCGAGGCTGGACACCAACGATTTCCACGTTTCCAGAAACTCGGGGGCGACGCTTACCGTGCCGTTGAAACCCTCCGGCGCGACCAGGACCAGGCCCTTCGCGTTGGTGGCCGCGAACGTTTCCTCGAAGCGAAGGACCAACGCATCCACGGCCTCGGGACCCAGAGGAGCGAAGTGGTAAAAGGCGACGACCGCGACCATACGGGCTGTTCTACCATTCCAACCGATTCGACCGGCGCGCGGCGCACCGTCGCGCCTAGGGAAGCGCGCCCGTCCATCGGGTCGGTTCGGTCCCGACCACCGCCTCCACCTCGATCTCGACCAAGTGGTCGGGATGGATCAGGCCGGCCACGAGCACCAACGTCGCCGCCGGGCGCACGTCTCCGAAAACTTCGGCATGGGCCCGTCCCACGGCATCGACATCGCTCCGGCGCACCACATACATCCGCGACCGGACCACGTCGCCCATCCCCGCGCCCACCGCCGCCAACGCGGCCTC
>JBJTRZ010000132.1:0-5156 GCA_046076415.1 Armatimonadota bacterium | reverse complement strand
CAGCGTACGGCTCTTCAAGAACAGAGGCGTTTCCGGCGAGTTCAGGTACTTTGGGGCGTTCTCGGCCGGCGCGAGCAAACGTCCTCCGAAACCGACCACTCGTTCCTGAAGATCGTGGATCGGAAAGATGAGGCGGCCACGAAACCGGTCGATCCATCCGTCTCCACGTCGGTTTTGCGAAATGAGCCCGGCTTCGGCGGCGATGTCGCCGGGAATGCGCCGTGCCAGAAGGTGCTGGGCCAACGCGGACCATTCATCCGGAGCGAACCCAATCGCGAACCGCTCCCGCGCGTCGTGATCGATGCCGCGTTGTGCGCAATAGGCGAGGGCTTCGGACGACACGGACAGTCGGGTTCGGAAGAACCGATCGGCTTCCGCCATGGCTTCCCGCAGCCGATCCTTGTGGTCGCGCTCGCGGGCGACATCGTGTTCGCTGCGTCCTTGGGAAGCGAGCACGACCCCCGCTTGTTCGGCGAGCCGCTCGAGGGCATCCCGAAATCCGATCCCCTCCACCTTCATCAGGAAGGAGAAAATGTCACCCCCGGTGGAGCACGCCCCGTAGCAATGCCAAAGCCCCCGTTCCGGATCCACATGGAAAGACGGAGTCTTTTCCGAGTGGAACGGGCAGAGGGCTTTGAAACGGCTCCCGGACCGACGTAGGGTTGTGTATCGCCCGACCAGATCCTCGACAGGAATGCGGGCGCGGATCAGTTCCTTCTCGGAGTCGTTCACTCGGAGGGAAACTGAATCCGCGCCGGGGAATCCACGTCAGCCTTCGACGGTCGCGATGGTGATCGCGATGACCTTGTAGGCCGCCTTGACCGGGCTGTTCTGCTCCTGCTGATTGACCAACTGGAACTGCACGTGGCGCCGGGGATACGAGAGAACGAGCACGTTGCCGACCTTCTCGTACGACTCGGGCTGCCCGTAGGCCTTGAGGATGTCCGAGTAGGTCGACCCAAGGCGGATGCCGCGTTCGGTGTTGATGCCGGGCGTACCGGGCGCAGGGCGACGCGGCGAATCGTAACCAAGGCACCGGATCTGCGAAACGCTGCCACTCGGGTTGATCAGGAACTCGTACGAAACCGCGGTGTTCTGGCCCTTGGCGTCCTTGACCAGTCGGTTGAAGACCCAAGTGACTTCCTGCTGCTTCGAAACGAGCGACTCGCTGCGACCGAACGCACCGATACCACCGCCCGCACCCCCCGCGGCCGCGCCACCCATCATGGCACCCATGCCGCCACCACCGGGGGAGGGCATCGCCGGGGCTTCACCATCGCCACCCATCTTGCCGCCACCCATCATCCCGCCCATCGGCATGCCACCGGGGCCGCGGCCCATGGCGCCGGAGCCCATCATGCCGCCGCCGCCGGCCATGGCGCCCATGCGGGAGCCGCCCATCATGGATCCCATCATCGAACCCATCATGGACGATCCACCGCCCATGGCTCCCGAACCGGCGCTGGCCATGGCGCCCATCTTGCCGCCACCACCACCGCCGGAACCCATCATGGATCCCATCATCGACGAGCCACCAGGGCCGGACATGCCACCCATCATCGGCCCGCCGGAACCCATCATGGATCCCATGCCGCCGCCCGGGGCGCCCACGCCGGCATCGCCACCTGCGGCCGCGCCCCCGGCCGTGGTGCCCGGCACGCGAACTCCGATGTCGCCGATGTAGATCTCGTTAGGATTGCCAAACTTCGACAGCACGACGCGCGAGGCGCTGTTGAGCTTCACACCCGCCAAAGTCCGTTCGATCAAGCGACCTTGCGCAAGGGCGGGGGAAGCCACGGAAGCCACCCCGAGTCCGATCAGTCCAACGCCCGCCATGCGGACGGCACCAGCAAACTTCATCAAGTAATCCTCCCCCGGCAATCCCGAGCCGATCGAAAAACTTCGGCCCGGTTTCGGGCTCACTTCAGCGACGAGCACACACTCGCAGGATGCTTCGCATTGTACCAGTACTTGTCAAGAGTGGTACACTTTCGCCAATATGCTCCCGCGTCACACGGCGACGTTCGACGATTTGAGCGACGAGAAGGAGCTGTCG
Organism: Armatimonadota bacterium; assembly: GCA_046076415.1. GTDB lineage: Bacteria > Armatimonadota > Armatimonadia > Armatimonadales > Armatimonadaceae > CAIRTT01. The sequence continues at coordinate 3,100 of JBJTRZ010000132.1, read as the reverse complement.
CGCAGGCTCCTCGATCATCGGGCCGCATTGCGCGACCAATGGACTTCGGATCATGGTGGTCGAGAGTGGGGCAATGTCCATTCCGATCTCATGGACTGCCTTGTTCGGCGCCTTCTCGGGATCGCCGCCGAACGCTCGGGAGAGCGGACCAACGGCATCGCGATCATTGCGACCGGCGGCTACGGCCAACGCGTCGTCGCTCCCTACTCCGATATCGATCTCACCTTCCTGGTCGACCGCGACGATGATCCGGGGATCCTGCGGGAAGCGTTCCGGCTCGTCATGGATGTATTGCTCTCCGGAGCACGCGTCAAGGTCGGTTACGCGTACCGCCACATCGACGATATCGGCATTGGCGGGCTCGATCACCATACCCAAACGGCTTTGCTCGATGCGCGTTTCCTATGCGGGGACCGCGCTTTGTTCGAACGCTTCGACCGTCTTTATCCCGATACCCTTCACGTTGCCGACTTTCTTTTTCGAAAGGAATTCGAGCGCGCGAAGGTACGCGCCCGGGCCGGCGAATCTCCGTTCGTGGTCGAACCCGACCTGAAGGAAGGCGCGGGGGGGCTGCGCGATTTCCAAACCGCGCTGTGGATGGCGCAGGCACGATTCGGGAAATCGGGCGATGCCCTTTGGCGCGACCTCGTGCGGCGGCGCATCCTTACGCACGAGGAAATGCGTTTGTTCCGCCAGGCGCGGGAGCATCTCTATCGTTTGCGGAACCTGCTACATATTTCCGCGGGGGAACGGCGGGACCGTCTCACCATGGCGCGTCAGGAGGATGTCGCACTGCGCCTCGGCTACCGCGCCGAAGACGATCGGCCCGCCGTGGAAGCGTTCATGGAACGCCATTACGAGGCGGCCGCGACGATTTCGCGCCTCGCGGAAAAGGTCGTCGGACGTTGCCTCGATGCACCGCTTGCGCTCGAGGATTCCGGACTTTCCAGTTTGCGGCGGCACGTGGTGGCCACGGATCCGGCGAAGGTCCAGGCGGACCCCGCGTGGCCGATCCGCGCGTTGGCATTTTGCCAAGAGTACGAACTGGAATTGGCATCCGCGACGATAGAGGCCATCGAGCAATCGGGGGTCGACTTCACGGCACCCGAAATCGGACGCCATTTCATCTCGTTGCTCGGAAAAGGCGGGAATGTGCACAAGACCCTTCGGCGCGCCGAGGCCTCGGGGGTTCTTGGTCGGATATTGCCCGAACTGGATCGTTGCCGGCGGCTGGTTCCCTACGATCCCGCGCACGCGTTCACGGTGGGCGAACATACGGTGCGGGTTCTGGGCAACCTGATGCGACTGCTCCCCGACGCCACGGCGGAAGCCGGACTGGAAGGCTACCGTTACGTTTTCTCGACGCTGGAGTCTCCCGATACGCTCTACCTCGCGACGCTGCTCCATGACATCGGCAAACAATGGCCGCGACGGCTCGATGGCTCACGGGCTCCCCATGAGGTCACCGGTGCCGAGCGTGCTCCGGAAATCCTGCAGCGATTGGGCTGCGCCGAACGCATGTCCCAGCGGGCGACGTTCTTGGTTCGGCACCATTTGCTGCTCGCCGAGGTTTCCCGACTTCGCGACCTGAGCCGGCCCGAGACGGTTCGGGAGGTGCTGGATCAGGTGGAGGATTCGGACCTCCTGCGCATGCTGTACTTGCTGACTTGGGCGGACACCTCGGCGGTGGGTCCCGGCACGTGGACGACCGCATCGGCCCGCCTGCTCGACGAGTTGGTCCAGCGGTGCGAGGCCGCGTATGGATCGGAGGAAAGCGATGACCCCGCGACCGAAGCCCGCCGGCTCGACGCATTGCGGGACCGTCTCCGAAGACGGCTTTCCGATTCGGAATCGGGTCCCGGTGCGGACGCGGAGGTTGTCAAGGCCCACACCGACGCCATGCCGATCGCGTACCTGCTCAACACAACTCCCGAGGAAATGGCGTTGCACATGGACATGGTCCGCACGCTCGAATCGGGTGAAGCCGATCAAGGCGTCGTGACCGATATGCGTGGCGGAGCGCTCGAACGGGAAACCGAAATCACGGTGGTTGCGTGGGATGATCCGGCTCCGGGATTGCTCGCGAAGATCACCGGCGTGCTCTACGCGTTCGATATTCGGCTGCATGCCGCCCAAGTGTTCACCCGGGTGGCCAAGGACGGCAGTCCGATCGTCATCGACACGCTGCGTGTGGACCACCGCGATCGCGGTCTCGACCGCTCGCTTCGTATTGATTTGGCGCACGCGCTTTCCCAAGTGCTGGGGCGGCGGGAGACGGTGGGGGATCTCATTGCTCGCCGCCGCCGACCAGCTGCCTTGGTGGGACGTTCGAAGCAAATGCGGATTCAGACGACATCGGACCATTTCGTGTTGGTCGATGCTTCGTTTCCCGCCGACACCGGTGGGGTCCATGCCCTGTGCAGGGCGATCACGCAATCCGGTTGGAACATTCAGGCGGCTCGATTGTCCGCCTGGTCCGGACGTATTCGATGTGCGGTCTATGTCGAGGCCGGGTCGGGAGGCGCAGGCACCTTGGCGGATCGCGAGACGCTCGAGCATTCGCTCCTCAGCGCGAACTGACCCGCGGCACGCTTCCTGCCGGCGCCGGATTCCATGACCCTGCGCGAACCGCCCATTTCCCGCCACCGATTACTGCTCGTGGCTTTGCTCGCCGTGGCGGCCGCGGTCCGAGTCGGGGTGGCCCTCATGGGGGCCGACTCCGCGCTCGTGCACGATTCGACGGTGTATTTGCGGATGGGAGACGCAATTGTCTCCGAGGCGCCGATCGCCGCGTTTCCCAACGGCTATCCGCTGTTGATCGCCGTGTTCAGAACGATTGTCGATCAAGCCCACATCGTTGCGGTTCTGTTGGGGCTCAATGTCGTGCTGGGCACCGCCGCCGTATGGATGACCTATCGGCTCGGCCGTATTGTTTTTCCCGGGCGTTTCCTGCCGGGTTTCCTGGCCGCCGCTTGCCTCGCGCTCTATCCGCACCAATTGCGCTACACGCAGCTCGTGATGACCGAGATTCCCGGTATGTTCTTCCTGCTTGCCGGTTTTTGGTGCTGGTTTGAAAGCACGGTTCCGGAGCGTTCCGACG
>JBJTRZ010000131.1:0-4077 GCA_046076415.1 Armatimonadota bacterium | reverse complement strand
GGCGGCTCGGCTATGTCGATCAGGGCCAAACTCCCAACACGTTGGTGGCGCACTACGATTTCGGCGACGCCGATCTGATCTTCGAGGTGCGTGGCCTGCCGACTCCCGGGTTGGTCGCCAAGGGCGCGATGCCGGGAATCCAGATCGGCAACATCGTCCGCGGGGAAAAGGGCTACGTGGCCATGTCGTCCGACTATGGAAAGGCCGCCGCGTTCGACCTCGAGGGCAATGCGGTGGCGACGTATGGTGGAGGGGGAAACCACTTCGCCAATTTCGTCGCCGCGGCCAAGGCGGGACGTCCGGATCAAGTCAACGCGCCGGTGCTCGAAGGGCATATCTCGAGCGCCCTGTGCCACCTCGGCAATGTCAGCTACAAACTCGGATCCGACCGCGATGCGTCGAGCGTCGAACTCAAGCATCCGGAGATGATCGACGCCTACGAGCGGATGGCGCAACATCTGGCCACCAACGGCGTCGATCTCACGAAGACCCGGGTACGGGTCGGTCCGCGGATCGAAATCGATGCAAAGCGGGAGTCGGCGCGCGATGCCAAGGCCGACGCGTTGTTCACGCGCGATTATCGGTCCGGTTTCGTGGTCCCCGGAAAGATCTAGGAGGCGCGATGCACGGCTGGATCCAAGCGATGGGCATGCTCGTGGCGTTCGCGGGTGCGGGAATCGGTGCGGCGCCCGCGGTGGCGGCCGAGGGCATCGCGGTGGCGCTGACGGCGGAGGCCACGGACTGCGGTGGCGGACCGGTCTCGGTGGAAGTGACCACCAAGGCGTGGCGAGGGGGAAAGCGCCCTCCGCGCGATGCCGTCTCGACTCCGTGCCAAGTCGAGGAACTTCCGGGGGGGAAAGTACGCCTGACGTTCGTGGCCGGTCGCTTGCGCAAAGGCGAGCGCCGCGTCGTGCATCTGGTTCCGGCAACCACGAAAGGGGTGGAGCTACGCACCGAAGGTCGGAACCTGGACGTGCTGGTCGGCGGCGGCGTCTTCACCCGCTACGATGTCACGACCGGCCCGACCAAGCCCTATTTCTATCCGATCAAGGCGTTCGGGCGTTCCATGGCGCGACATTGGCCGCTCGAGGACGTTGCCGGCGAGGAAAAGGATCATCCGCACCATCGTGGGTTGTGGTTCACCCATGGTTTGGTGAACGGCGTCGACTTTTGGGCGGAAACCGGCAACGCGCACCCGATCGGTCGCACGGTGCACACCGGCTTTTCCGATATCGTTTCAGGACCCGTGCAGGGATCGTTCACGGCCCGCACCGACTGGACCACGCCGGAAGGCACGGTGCTGCTTCGCGATGAGCGTAGGGTCGCGGTGTGCCCGCTGCCCTCCGGCGACATCCTGCTCGATTTCGCGATCACGCTGCGGCCCACCGCCGGGCCGGTCGTCTTCGGCGACACCAAGGAAGGTACGTTCGCCATCCGGGTGCCCGAGTCGATGAAGGCCGACAAGGGAGGCACGCTCGTGAACGCCGAGGGCTTGGCGGGAGCCAAACTCTGGGGCAAGCCGTCGCCGTGGAACGACTATCACGGGCTGGTCGACGGCGAAACGGTCGGAATCGCTATCTTCGACCATCCGTCCAATCCCCGCCACCCCACCACCTGGCATTCGCGCACCTACGGGTTGTTCGCGGTGAATCCTTTCGGCTGGCACGACTTCGACCCGGCGCGCAAGGGGGATGCGCACGCCGGCGACCTCACGTTGGAGCAAGGGGAATCCGTGTCGTTCCGGTACCGGGTTTATTTCCACCGGGGTACGACCGAGGCGGCGGATGTCGCGGGTGCGTACGCGGCATGGGCGAATCCGCCGACGGTGCGCCCGCTGTGAGCGCCGCCCCCGAGTCCGTGGGTGGCCCCTGGTGGCGCGGCGTGCCCCGGTATGCGTGGGTGGTGCTCGCCATTTCCGCGTTGGGCTGGCTGTTCGACACGATGGATCAGCAGCTCTTCAATCTGGTGCGCCAACCTTCCCTCAAGGAACTGCTTGGGCCGGAAGCACCGAAGGAACTGGTCACGCGCTGGTCCGGAATCCTGACGTCGGTGTTCCTCATCGGTTGGGCGGTCGGTGGGTTCGTGTTCGGGGCCCTCGGCGACCGTCTCGGCCGGGCCCGCACGATGGCCATCACTGTCCTCATTTACGCGGGCTTCACGGGACTGAATGGATTCGTCGATGATCCGGTGTCCTATGCCGTGTGCCGGTTCTTCACCGCGCTCGGGGTGGGCGGGGAGTTCGCCGCAGGCGCCGCGCTGGTGGCCGAGGTCTTTCCGCAACGTTCGCGTCCCTTGGCGCTCGGGTTTCTGCAGGCGCTTTCGGCGGTCGGGAATTCCATCGCCGCGGTGATCACCTTGCTCCTCTCGAGCGTTCCGGTGGGCGGCTGGCGCATCGCGTTTTTCATCGGAGCCGCGCCGGCGGTGCTGGTCTTCTTCATTCGCCGCGTGGTGCGCGAGCCGGAAGCTTGGAGCGGCGCGCGCGAGCAGGCGAGCAGCGAGGGCTTGGCGATCGGGTCCATCGCCGGTCTGTTTCGTGATCCCGTGCTGCAGCGCAACACGGTGGCGGGAACCCTGCTCGCGATTGCCGGCGTGGGCGGACTTTGGGGGGTTGGATTCTGGCTGCCGGACTTGATCGGCAACACGTTTTCGCATTTGCCAGCGAAGGAGCTCGGCCGTTTTCGAAGTATGATCGCCATCACCCAACAGGCCGGTGCATTCCTGGGCATGCTGGGCTACGCGGCGGTTTCGGAGCGGGTCGGTCGACGCAAGGCGTTGCTGGGGGCATTCCTGCTGGCGTTCGTGGCGGTGCAGCTGACGTTCCGCAATCTCCACGACGTTCCGACCGCGTACGGGTACGCGTTCCTGCTCGGGATCTGCGCGCTCTCGCCCTTCGCGGCGTACGCCATTTACTTCCCCGAACTCTTTCCGACACGGCTGCGCGCCACGGGTGTCGGGTTCTGCTACAACTGTGCCCGTTTGGTCGCCGCCGCCGCGCCGCTGCTGCTCGGGCAACTCGCGGCCCGGTACGCATCCCCGATCGACCCATCGACGGGCCTGCGCACCGCGGCCTCGATCGTGGCGTGCGTGTACATCGTCGGCTTGATCGGGCTCTCGTTCGCGCCCGAAACCCGCGGAAAGCCCTTGCCGGAATGAGCCCCGTTCCCAGCCGAATCCCCAATCTTCCCCAGGTGGTCTGCGCCCCGCTGGCGGAATGGAATCTCCGGGAAACGGTCGGAGTGGTCACCCAACCCGCGGTGTGGGAAGCGATCGGGGGGCGCTTGCCCGGAGCCGAGCGCATCGCATGGCGCGTGGATGCGGCGGAGGCCACGATCGCGGCTTGGGACGCGGCGCTTGCGCACGTGCCGGACGGAGCGACCCACGTGCTTGCGATCGGCGGTGGACTCGTCCACGACACGGCGAAGTATCTCGGGTTCAAACTGGGCGTGCCCGTGATCGGTATTCCGACGGCGCTGACGGTCGATGCGTTCTTCACGGCCGCGGCGGGTTATCGCGATCAGGGAACGGTGCGCTACCTCGACACGCCACCTCCTTCGACGCTCCACGTCGATTTCGATTTGCTGGCCCGTGCGCCGGCGCACCTGCGCGCCGCCGGAGTCACCGATGTTCTCTCGATTGCGACGGCCCGGTGGGACTGGAAACGGTCCGAGGAGCTGGGTCGTACGACCGACTCGGATCGCTTCCTTCCGTGGGCGGATCGACTCGCCGAGGGCATACTCGAAACGTGCATCGAACTGTGCCCCGCAGCGGGAGCCGGTGACCCGGCGGAGTTGAAATGCCTCTTCGATTGCCTGGCCCTCGAGGTGCAACTGTGCAACCAGATCGGCCACCCGCGACCGGAGGAGGGCAGCGAACACGCCTTCGCCTACCTGGTGGAAAACGTGGTGGGGCACGGACTGCCGCATGGCGACCTGGTCGGGCCCGGGATCGTGGAAATGGCGCGGCGCCAGGGGCAGGATGCCGGACGACTCGATCGCGCACTGCGCGCGGCGGGAGTGCCGATGGACAGCATTTCGCCGGACGTGGTCGCGGACACCATCCGGAAGCTGCCGGAATTTG
>JBJTRZ010000130.1:0-2529 GCA_046076415.1 Armatimonadota bacterium | reverse complement strand
GCCATGCATCGAACTGGTCCGGCGAGGTTCCTCGCCGCGGGGGCAATCCGGTGGTTTCACAGTCGATGAACAAATGCACGGGAGTCGACCTTTCGCGCGACACCGAAATGTTCGCCGAGGCCGAGGATCCATCCTTCGCCGCGGGAGCTATTCGATGCCGCCGCTTCTTCGACGGCCAACCAATGTTCCAAGGTTCCGTTCCGGTCCGCGTTTCGGAGCGCCACGGCCAAGCACCGCGCGTCGTGCAGGTCCGCGGAGCGATCGGATCGGGGAAGCACGTCGCGAAACGGTGTCGGCCACGCCTCCGCGAGCACATGCACGCCCTGCGGCGGGTCGATGCCGTCGAAGGGCCAAACGTGCAGCCGATTTCCGGCACGCTTTCGGAGCCCTCGGATGAATGCGAGTCCGGCATGGGTCGAGGTTGCCACCGAGCCCGGCACGTCGAAATGGAAGATCGACTTGGCCCCCGCCCCGCGATCGCACGCACGCCGCCAGCGCGCATTCCCCGCTTCCCCCTCGGCGGCCCGCAGTGCCCGCACCGTGATGCCCGGCTGGTCGGCGGGAAACCGTGCGACGAACCGATCCAGCAAACCGTCCCAGCCGGGGTCGTCGCCGCCCCACCACTCCTCCGGGAATCCAAGCCCGTAGTCGATCCCGAACAGGGTCGGGGGACCCGTCGCGATCCACGTTTCCATCCACTGCGCCAGCATCCGTCGCGTCCAATGCCCGCCGTCGATGGGCCGCGCCTCCACGGGTTCCCCGTCGGCGGTGGCGACGCAGGCCCGCAGGCCGGGGAGCCGGGTGTCGGCCGTGGCCGCCCCGGAATAGTCGATGCCGACCCACGCCGCGAAGCGCGGTCGACGTTCACCCGTCGGCACGGGCGCCGCTTCCCGCACCCGAAGCACCGGGCACCATCACGCGCGCCGCGCGCGGCAGCACGGTGACCGCGAGTCGGACCCGCTGGCCCAGCGCCTCGCCGTCGAGCTCAACCGGCTCGGGTCGGGCCACCACGATCTCCACCGAGGTCGCGCGGTGGATCTCCATCGCCGGATCGTCGGCGATCCGACCCCGGGCCAGGGAGGCCAGCAGGCGAAACCATTGCCACGGCGTGTGGCTCTTGACGATGCCGATGTCGAGCTCGCCGTCGTCGGCCGAGGCTCCGGGCACCGCCTCCACCCCCGGGCCGATCTTCCCGAGGTTGGCGATGAGGATGCTGGTGGCGCGGCGGCGCAACCGCACGCGATGATCGAGGATCAATCGGGCGCGGAGGCGGCGACGGCGGATGTGCCGGAGCGTTGCCCACACATAGGCGAGCACGCCGAAACGGCCTTTGGCGAGGCGATCCGTGGACGCCATGACTTGTCCGTCGAGCCCGATGCCGCCCATCAACGCGAAGAGCTCGCCCTCCGACGTGCGGGCCAGGTCGATGGCGCGCGCGTGCCCGGCGAAGGCCACCTCGAGGGCTTCCGGCAGCCCGAGCGGAATTCCCAGGTTGCGCGCGAGCAGATTGCCGGTGCCGGCAGGCAGGATCGCCACCACCGCGCGCGTGCCCACCGTACCGGCGAGCACTTGGCGCACCGTGCCGTCGCCGCCCGACACCCACACCCGGCTCCCTCCGGACGCGACCCATTGGCGTACCCGGTCCGCGGTATGGTCGGCACGGTCCGTGTCCAACCAGTGCGCCTCGACCCCGCGCTCGGCTAGGAACCTCTCGATGCGGCGCCGGCGGACCGCGCCATCGGTCGAACCGGAGGCCGGGTTGAGCACCACCGCCACGCGATCCGACGGGGCCGACGGGTTCACCCCGAACGTCCCGTTCGCGCCTTCGCAATCTCGCGCAACCGGTCGGCGATCAAGTCGTCGAGCACCGCGTCGGGCAACGGATGGTCGGGGGTGAAGCGCACGGTCCCGGGCGCAACCCGGAATCCCAGGGCTTCGAGCCGCTCGGCGTGGGGCGGGACCACGGCGCCGCTCATCGGGTGGAACGAGCAGTGGCCCTTCGACGCGGTGAAGCCGGCGACCCCTTTTCCCCCCACGCGCAGCACCGGCATGCCGTACCCGATGCCCTCGACCGCGTCGGGGAGACGGGCATGCAAACGGTCGCGGAGCGATTGCAACGCAGCCCGTTGGTCCTCGGGAAAGGCGGCCAGTATCGCGTCCACTTCCGGGCTGCGCGGCGACGAAGTTTCCATGAACGATTATCCCCCGTCGCGGTCCGGGTCCGCGAGTCGGGAGGTCGCCCGGCGGCTTCGGCGGAATGGATGTTCCGTGGAAAGCGACGCGGTGCGCGGGTGGGCGACCCTTTCGGAGTGCGGGCGGTATCGGTATCGGCTCGAACGAAGGTGGTCCGGGGAACCCGACGACGGCGACGCGGTGGTGTTCGTGGGGCTCAACCCGAGCACGGCCGACGCGGGGTCGGATGATCCCACGCTGCGGCGGTGCGTCGGGTTCGCACGGGCGTGGGGATTTCCCGCGGTGGTGCTGGTGAATGGTTTTGCGCTGCGGGCCGCCGATCCGCGCGCGCTGGAC
>JBJTRZ010000129.1:0-5532 GCA_046076415.1 Armatimonadota bacterium | reverse complement strand
GCGGCGGCGGCGTGGCTCGGTGGGCGGATGCTGCTCCGCGCGGTGGCGGCGCAGGCGCTCGGAGTCGATCGGTCCACAGTGGCGTGGGAAGTGCGGCCAAACGGAGCGCTGGCGCTGGTCGGGGTCCCGCATGCGGGAGTTTCGCTGGCGCGTTCCGAGGGAGTCGCGGTGGCGGCGGTGTGTTCGGAGGGAATCGTCGGGGTCGATGTCGAGGCATCCGTGCGATTCGGCGGCGACTCCGCGGCCGCGCGGGTTTGGTGCGTTCGGGAGGCGGTGTCGAAGGCATCGGGGTGCGGGCTCGATGCGGCGCTTTCGATCGAAGTGGGCGGACCCGGTCCGGTGGTCGATCCGGCGGGGCGGGCGTGGCGCATCGTGCCGGTCGACCTGCCGGAGCCCTGGAGCGCATGCCTCGCCGTCCCGGTGGATTCCGTCGAAGCGGTGTCGGTGGTCGAGGTGCGTTTCGGTACAATCCCCCCATGATCGCCGAGGTGGTTTCCATCGGAACCGAGCTGCTGCTCGGGCAAATCGTCGACACGGATGCGGCGTTCCTGGCGCGGGCGCTCGGCGATGCGGGGGTTTCGGTCTTCCATAGGACGACGGTGGGAGACAATCCCGAAAGGATGGCCGCGGTGTTGCGGCAGGCGCTTGGCCGTGCGGATTTGGTGGTTTGCGTGGGCGGTTTGGGGCCGACGGTGGACGATTTGACGCGGGAGATGATCGCGGGCGTTTCGGGTCGGCCGCTGCGTCGGGATCCTGCGCTCGTGGCGGCGTTGGAGGCGCGGTACGCCGCGCGGGGGCGTGTGGCGCCGGCGACCGTGATGGCCCAGGCCGATGTGCCCGAGGGGGGCGAATCGATTCCCAACCCGCACGGCACCGCTCCGGGAATATGGTTGGAGGTTGACGGCAAGGTGGTGGTGGCGTGCCCCGGCCCACCGGCCGAATTCGAGCCGATGGTGCTGGAGCAGGTGATGCCGCGGCTGCGGGCCCGGCTGGGCGTGTCGGCCCAGGTCATCCGTTCGAAGGTCTTGCGGGTGGCGGGCATGGGCGAGGCGGAGGCCGAACCGCTCCTGCGCGACCTGATGGACGGCGCGAATCCCACCTTGGCGCCGTACGCGAAGCCGGCGGAGGTGCATTTCCGGATCACGGCGCGGGCGGCCGATGCCGGGGCGGCCGATGCGTTGATCGCACCGATCGCGGCCGAGGTGCGGGCGCGGCTCGGGGAAGTGGTTTACGGCGAGGACACCGAGGATCTGGAGACCGCTGTGGTGGGGTTGCTGCGCGCCAAGGGGCGCACCGTGTCCACGGCGGAATCCTGCACGGGGGGCTTGCTGGCCGGGAGATTCACCGCGGTTCCGGGGTCGTCGGAGGTGTTTGGAACGGGGCTGGTGACGTACGCGAACGCGGCGAAGCGCCGTTTGCTGCAGGTTCCGCCCGCGGTGTTGGCGCAGTTCGGCGCGGTGTCGGAGCCGGTCGCGGACGCCATGGCGTCGCGGGTGCGCGAACTTGCGGGGGCCGATTACGGCATCGGAATCACGGGAATCGCGGGTCCGGGGGGCGGGTCCGCCGACAAACCGGTGGGTTTGGTGTACATCGGCCTCGCGGGTCCCGGGGGTACGGTGGTGGCCCGGCATGTCTTCGGCGGGTCGCGCGACATGGTCCGGTTGCGGTCGACCCAGGCGGCGCTCGTGGCGCTCCGGCTTGCGTTGCTGCGGGAGGGCTGATCCGCGGTTGCGGTGGCGCGTCCGCGGGGCGATCGCTTCGATCCGCGAACCCGCCGTTGCGTGGACGTTTTCCTCCGCGACGGGCGCGACATTTATTCCATGGGCGCGTTTGGATCTTCGTCGACGTTCGTGCTCCTGCCGATCGTGCTTGGCCTATTGCTGGGCGGGGCGATGGCATTCGATCGGAAATGGCCGCTCGCGTGGCTGTGGGGTTACCTGTGCGCGGGTTTGATCGCCGCGGCGGTGTCGTTGGTCCACCCGCTGCCGGGGTGGATTTGGCCGTCGTTGCTGGTGTTCGCGGGGGTGGGTTTGGTGCGGAGGGCGCGGCGGCGACCGGGTGGGGTGGGTCGCGCGCTTGGCGCGGGCGTGTGGACCCTGCTTGGTGCTCTGCTGGCGATGCCCCTTGCGGCCGTGTTGGGTATGTCCATTGCGTCGCCGGGCGGTGGTCCGGAGAATGCGCTGGCAACGTTGGCGACGTGTGTTTGGTTGATCGGCCTGCCGGTGGGTGCCACGCTGGGCTTCCTGCGATGGCGTTCGCGGGCAGGGTTCGCCGACGATTCGGTGGCGCAATCGGGGAACGTCACCGCCCCATCCGACGAATTCCGTCGGTGAAAATGGGGGATTGGGTGCGAGCGGGAGGTCGAGGGCGCACGGGAACGATGCACCGCTGCGGCACCTTCCGAACCCGCCGCGCGCGCTGCTCCGGGTACGTTCCCATCGCGGGCCGATGGTTCCCCAGGTCGGTCCCGCCGGGTGTTGCGCGGCGATTTCGACGCGTGACCGGGGTGCCGGGGCGGAGGCGCTGGTCGGGTTCCCGCAAGCGGGCGTTTTGCGGGCGGGTTCCTTGGGAATCGCGATGGCGTGGATCGCCTTGGCAAACACTCGTTCGATATGGTTTACTTGGCCCGATGCGACTGTTCCTGGCCATCGATCTTGCGCCCGAAGTGCGCGCGTCGTTGGAGGCGATCCCCTCCGGGGTTGATCTGGGTGCGGCGGACGTGCGGTGGTCGACGTCCGGGAACCTCCACTGCACGGTGTTGTTTCTGGGAGAGCACGATCCGGTGGCCCTGCCGGGCATCGAGGAGGCGTGCGTCGCCGTGGCGGCCGAGACCGCCCCTTTCCGGATCGCCGTGCGCGGCGCGAGTGTGTTTCCGAAGCAGGGTCCCGTGAAGACCTTGTTCGTGGGTTTGGGCGAGGGTGCGTCCGAGTGGAAGGCCCTCGTGCGTCGGGCGGAGCCATGGTTCGTGCCGATGGGCGTGGCGCGCAACGGGGGGTTGGTTCCCCATGTCACGTTGGGCCGGGTGCGTTCGGGCGGCGACGACCCGCGGGTGCGCGCGGGATGGTCCGAACTTTCCGATCGGAGTTTCGGGGAGCAGGCGGCCGAGGGGATGGTCCTCGTGCGTTCCGACCTCGATCGGAGCGGCGCGACCTATCACAATGTCGGTTTTTATCCGTTCAAGGGAGTGGCGGGATAGCGGAGCGGCCATGGCCGTTTCCCCCGACCGGATTTTCCAGGAGGTAGGCAAGGTGGACAAGGAAAAGGCGCTCGAGGTTGCGACCGCGCAGTTGGAGAAGCAGTTCGGCAAAGGCATTCTGGTGCGGCTCGGCGAGCGGGCGGTCCAGCCGGTCGAGGCGATTCCGACGGGTGCGCTCGCGCTCGATATCGCGCTCGGGGTCGGCGGCATTCCCAAGGGCCGGATCACCGAGATCTACGGGGCGGAGTCGTCGGGAAAGACCACCATCGCGATGCAGGTCGTGGCGCAGGCGCAGAAGCAGGGCGGCGTCGCCGCGTATGTCGACGTCGAGCATGCGGTGGACCCGGTCTACGCGAGGAGCATCGGGGTCGACATCGACAACCTCCTGATTTCCCAGCCCACCACGGGCGAGGAGGCGCTCGAGGTCGTGGATGCGTTGGTGCGCTCGAACGCCGTGTCGGTGGTGGTGCTCGACTCGGTGGCGGCGCTCGTGCCCAAGGCCGAGATCGAGGGCGAGATGGGCGACTCCCATGTCGGTCTGCAGGCGCGCCTCATGAGCCAGGCGCTGCGCAAGATCACCGGTTCCCTCAACAAAACCGGCACCGCCGCCGTTTTCATCAACCAGCTGCGCGAGAAGATCGGCGTGATGTTCGGCAATCCCGAAACCCAGCCCGGAGGCCGTGCGCTCAAATTCTATTCGTCGGTGCGCCTCGATGTCCGTCGCGTCGAAACCCTCAAGGTGGGCACCGACATGGTCGGCATCCGCACCCGCGTCAAGGTGGTCAAGAACAAGGTCGCCCCGCCGTTTCGGCAAGCCGAGTTCGACATCATGTTCGGCACGGGTATCTCCCGCTCCGGGTCGGTCGTCGACATCGGCACCGAGCTCGGCGTGGTGTCCAAGTCGGGCGCGTTCTACAGCTACAAGGGCGAGCGCATCGGCCAGGGGCGCGAGAACGCGAAGAAGTACCTCGACGAGCGGCCGGAGCTCATGGATGCCATCGAGGCCGAGATCCGTGGCAATTCGGCGGTCGACGAAGCGCTGACCCTGGGAACCAACGCCGAGGAGGCGTGAAACGCCCGGTCGGGCGAACACGAAAGGCCCCGGGAAACCCCGGGGCCTTTTCCTATCGTCGCATCGGCAACGTCATGCCACGGCGGCGGCGCGGCGCTGCTCGAATTCGGTGATGTCGCCCTCGTTGCGCAGCGTCAGCCCGATATCGTCGAGACCCTCGAGCAGGCACTGGCGCCGGAACGCGTCCACGGTGAACGTTGCGTGGAATCCGCCCGGACCATCGACCGTGCAGGCTTCCAGATCGATGGAAACCGTGGAGCCCGGAGCAGCTTGCAGGCGGGCCATCAGGTCCGCCACCTGCGCGTCGGGCAGCACGATCGGCAGGATGCCGTTCTTGAAGCAGTTGTTGTGGAAGATGTCGGCGAAGCTCGGAGCGATCAGCGCGCGGAAGCCGTAGTCGAGCAACGCCCACGGCGCGTGCTCCCGGCTCGATCCGCATCCGAAGTTCTTTCCGGCGACCAGCACCGACGCGCCGGCGTAGGCGGGTTGGTTGAGTTCGAACGACGGGTCGGGGGTGGTTCCGTCGGCCAGGAATCGCCAGTCGAAGAAGAGGAACTGCCCGAATCCCGTCCGCTCGATGCGTTTGAGGAACTGTTTGGGGATGATCTGGTCCGTGTCCGCGTTCACCCTGTCGAGCGGGGCCGCGATGCCGACGAGCGTGCGAAAGGCGTCCATGCCCCCGATTATAGGTTCCGGGGCGAGGGTCCCGCCAACGCGCGAAGCGCCGGGAGAACGGTGTGCGCGGGCCGGGGGAGTGTCGCCCGGGAAAGCCAAACGGCCGTCCGGGACCCCATTATTTTGAGGCGGTGGTGTCGGAATCGCCGGAGGGAAACGTTTTGAAAACCATGGATCCGCAATCCGTCCTCAGGGAACGTTTTGGTTTCGACGCCTTCCGCCCAGGGCAGGAGGCGGTGGTGCGCGCGCTGCTCGACGGGCGCTCGGCGCTGGCCGTTTTCCCCACCGGCGGCGGGAAATCGCTTTGCTGCTGGTTGCCCGCGGTGCTGCTCGATGGGTTGGTGGTGGTGGTGTCGCCGCTGGTCGCGCTGATGAAGGATCAGGTCGACGGCCTGCTGCGTCGGGGAATATCCGCGGCCCGTTGGGACGGTTCGCTGGACGCCGAGGCGGTGCGGGACCTCGTGCGGCGCATCGATGAGGGCACCCTGTCGCTGCTCTACGTCGCTCCGGAGCGATTCCACAACGAACGTTTTCTGGCGCGCCTCTCCCGGTCGAAGGTTGCGATGCTGGCCATCGACGAGGCGCATTG
>JBJTRZ010000128.1:0-3456 GCA_046076415.1 Armatimonadota bacterium | reverse complement strand
GCCGCGGATCCGCGCTGCCCCGCGGACTGCGGATCCTGATCCTGAAGCCGCCGAACCTCGCGACGCGTGCGCTCGAGGTCGACTCCGAGCTTGCCGAGCGTGCGCCCGGCCAAGCCGTCCCCCTCGCGGATCAGACCAAGCAACAGATGCTCGGTGCCGATGTAGTTGTTGTTGAGCTGACGCGCCTCGTCGTAGGCGAGGTCGATCACCCGCTTCGCGCGAGGGGTAAGTTGCATATCCGGCCCCATGCGCCCCTCGCCCTTGGAGACCTGACGTTCGATCTCCGTGCGAATGCGGGCCAAGGAAACCCCGAGGCCATCGAGGATCCGCGCCGCGACCGAGTCGTTCTCGCGGACCAGCCCGAGCAGCAGATGTTCGGTGGAAACGTAGTTTTCACCCAGACGACCTGCTTCCTCTTGAGCGAAGAAGACGACCCTGCGGGCCCGTTCGGTAAAGCGTTGCCACACCTCGGCGGTAACCTCCTGATACGAAGGCATTCTATCGCAACGGGGGGGGCACCGCTCCGGACGGATCGATCCACATTCGGCTCCGCAGCCATGCCGCACGGAGTTCCGCGTCGGTCGTGCGGTCGGCCAAAACCTCGCGCACCGACTCGCCGAAGCGCCGTTCATCCTCCCGCTCGATCGCACCGACAAGCCCCGCCAGCCGCCGTACGGACAAGAAGTCGAGGGCTTCCCGGCGCCCCATCCGCCGGCTCGAAACCAGCCCGATCCGTTCCCGCTCGAGACGACTCCCGATCGAGGCGCTCTCCGATCGACGCAGTCGCTCGAGCGCAGTTCCCTCGGCCTCCACGAGCCGATCCACCAACGCCGCGACCCGGTCCACGATCCCCCCGAGCGGCCGGCCGAATGCCACCGCGTTGCTCACTTGCAACAAATCCCCGCTCACCGCCGAACCCTCGCCGTCGATCCCCCGCACCGCCGTGTCGAGGGTTCGAGCCGCCTCCACCATCGCCGGCAATTCCCCGGACCATGCCAGCGCGGGAAGATGCACGAGCGCGGAGACGCGGAACCCCGATCCGAGATTGCCCGGCGAAGCCGTCAAGTATCCCCAGCGCGGATCCGTCGCAAAGCCGACCTCCTGCTCCAATGCATCGGCGACGGGCAGCGCGGCCTCCACCAACCGGTCCGGGCACCAGCCGTCTCCCCCCGCCTGCACCCGCGCATGATCCTCGTCGTTGACCAAAATCGACACGATTCCGCGGTGGTCCCTGAACAGCCATCGCCCCGCCATGTCGCCGTCCCCGGGAACCGGCATCCAACGATCGCGCGCGACGCGGGCCACTTCCGCGAGGCCATCGTGCTCGAGGTCGTGGACCGCGTACGGAGCCCCGCATTCAATCGGCAGACGCCGCGTCGCCCGACGTAGCTGCGTCGCGACCGCAGCTCGCTCGCCTGCATCCAGCGCCCCGGGGAAAGCCCGTCCCCGCACATTGCGCGCAAAACGAACCCGCGTGGAAACCACCACCCCCTCGGGAACCAGGCTTGCACCTGACGTCCGGCTCACGCCTAGGCATCCCCGTCGGCGACGGACGTGGGGGATCGCACGGAGAGCCAAGCAATCTCCGGTCGGCAGGCGAAACGAGGCGCCAACCACGGCAACCGGGGAACGAACGCCAACCCAATTCCACGCCCGACGTAAAGGACCGTGTCGGTGCCAGGATCACGCCCCAAGCAATCGGTCAAACGCGCCCGATCGAAACGGCCCGCATCGATGCGCCGGGATTGAGGATTCTGGGTGCGCAGCGCGCCGATTCCCGGGATGCGGACCTGACCACCATGGGTGTGGCCCGAGAGCATCAAGCCCACGCCTCGAGCCGCGGCCCGGGCAACGATTTGCGGGGAATGCGCGACCAAAAGGGTCGGAGCGGAGGGTTCGATTCCCTCGAGCGTCCTATCCAAATCGCAAAAGCCGTAATAAGGATCGTCGCATCCGGCGATCCATACCGGGGAACCGGCGACTTGGATGGTCCGCGCGTCGTTGATGAGCCAGCGCACCCCTTGGTCCGCCATTCCCGACTCAAGCAGCGCACGCCGCGCGGCATCGATCTTGTGCTCGGCATTGCCACGAACCGCAACCATCGGAACGGTCGGATGCAGTTCCCGCACGGCGGAGCAAAAACGAATCGCGGTCGGAACCCCGCGTTCGTGTCCGACATAGTCTCCGCCCCAAACGATCAAGTCGGGAGGCACAGGGTTCTGCGCCAAGGCCGCGATCACACTTTCCTCGCGAACTCCCCAATCCCAGTGGTGCGCATCGGACAGGAAAAGTATCCGCGTCGCCTTGGAATGCCAACCGGGCACCAACAAGTCGGTCTCGGTGGACTCGATCAAGTCCGGCTCGATCCGCAACGCATACCAAGCCGCCACTCCCGCGACCGCGCCAGCGGTCCCGAGCATCGCGCCACGCAGGCTGCGGCTCATGAACGCTCCGCCATTCCACGGTCCGCCGGGAGGGATCGGAGCCCGCGATGGTTCCGTCGGATACTCATAACGTCGCGAAGCATCCGGACGCCATGACGAAGGTAGCCTCCCGCGGTGGCGAATGCGGCAGCCCCCTCCTGATGGCGCCAGCGTACGGGAACCTCCGCAATGGCAAGCCCCAACTTGCGCGCCACGAACAGCGATTCCACATCGTAGCCGAAACCGTCCAATCGGCACTCGGAAAAGACCGCATGGGCGGCGGCGCGCTCAAACAACTTGAATCCGCATTGGGTGTCGCGGATTCCCGGCACCGCGAGGAGGCGAACCACCGCGTTGAACGCGCGGCCCGCCCACTCCCGAAGGAGCGGTTGCCGGACCAGCAATTCGGACTCCCGAAGCGGACGCGAACCGATCGCAATGGCGTATCCGGCGTCCAACTTTTCGGATAATTTCGCGAACTCTTCGAGCGGCGTCGCAAGATCGGCATCCATCGTGAGCACTCGGTCTCCCGTGGATGCAAGCACTCCGGACCGGACGGCAAAGCCCTTGCCACGGTTCGGGGAATGGGACAGCAAACGACATCCACCATGGCGGGCAACCACCGAGCATGTTTCGTCGGACGAACCGTCGTCGACCACCAGGCATTCGGCGTCGATGCCCTCGATGGCGAGCCACTGCTCCAGCGCATCAAGGGTTCTCGGCAACCTCCCCCCCTCGTTGAACGCCGGAATGACGATCGAAAGGGTCGGCACGTCGCGATTCTATCACGGTGTAAAATCGCCCCATGCCTGCATCCGAACCACAGCGGGAACCGACCGTGCTCCTCGCGGCGAACGCGATGCGCGTCCGCTACGAACTTGCGCTCTTCGATGGCGAACCCGCCCGGTTGCGGGCCGCCGGCGAGGAAGCCCTCGACGAACTTCGTCGGGTTGAGGATGATCTTTCCGCATGGAATCCGGGTGGCGACATTGGGCGCCTCAATGCATCGGCAGCCGGGGAATCGGTGTCCATG
>JBJTRZ010000127.1:0-10966 GCA_046076415.1 Armatimonadota bacterium | reverse complement strand
CGGGAAAGAAAATCCGCCGGGCTCGAAAGCTCGTCGGCGGCGGGGGTGGCGGACATCGTGGGACGTCTCCCTTACAAGAGGATACTTCAGATTATCACGCACAAACCAGAAGGCTGAACGGCCGAACAGCGACCGTCGAAGTACCTAACCTCAGGATGGTAGAGCCCCGCCTCATCCAATACCCTACCGGAGGCCGACACGAATAGGTCTGGGAAACCTCGACAGGCTCTCTAGGACACCGAACACCGGGGCAGGAACAGGGATCTGCGAACGCGGTCTACCAGTCTGGCCGTCCCCGATGGCGGCTGGCTCGTAATCCCCCCTATGACACCGGTGCCGTGGCCGGAGCGGGGGATTCACCGCCGGGTTCGGAACGTTTGGCGCGGGCACGCAGGAACGGTTTCTCGACCGCAAACCAACTCAATGCCCCCAGCAGGGCCGTGATCGGAGTGGCCATGGCAAACAACGCATACGGATTGATGGTTGGCCCGAACTGCCACACCAGCAATTGCTTGACCGGCCACGCATAGAGGTAAATGCCGTAGGAAAGGTCGGCGTGGCGTGTCAGTGCCCGCACCCACGGGGCATTTGCTTGGGCCAGCGACAAGAGCAACCAACTCAGCGCAAACGGTTCCACGGCCTTGAAAGCGCCCAGTTGGCCACTGGCGATCAATGCCGCACCGCAAGACCACGCGGACCAATTCGGGAACACCAGCCGCTCACCGTACAGGTGCAACACCGCCCCGAACAGGAAATACGTCCCAAACCGGACATGCTCGTCGTAGTGCAGGAACTTGCCAGGGAACAAACCCGGGGCAAGCGACATCGCCGCATGGACCAGATACGTACTGATCGCCAGCCCGACCATCATCGGCGGACGACGCAGGAAGCCCAGCCACCCCAGAATCGGAACCAGCAGGTAGCACTCGAACTCGATCCGGATCGTCCAAAGGCTCCCGTTGACATCCCGCGGCACCGGATTGTTCAGGAACGTCGGCAGGATATCCATTTTGGAAAGGGTCGCAACCCCGATCAGACGTTTGATCAGGTCGACCTTGCCGAAATAACCTGCCACGGACGGCGCCGCCCATGGGCCGACCACCAACAAGCACAGCAACCCCGCCACGACAAAGCCCGGAAAGATACGCAGGATCCGTCGGCGCAGATATTCGACAATTCCCCGGGAGCGCATCCAACTGGCCGTGATCAGAAATCCGCTGATCAGAAAAAAGCCGTCCACCGCGATTCCACCCAGGAACGACTGCCCACGGGTGAATTCCAAGGGGTTGAACCACTTGCCGGTCCGCTCCACCAAATGGAAACAATGGGAATACAACACCATCAGCGCGAGCACGACCCGCAATGCATCGAAATTGTTCGAACGTCCCATCAACCCGCCAGCGGCATTTACTTGGCTGCTCATTCGCCCTCCCGACATCGCGAATCCAACCGGTACACTGCTTTAAGTTCGGCAAGGCAGCGAACACCAGTGGGCGAAAGAGTTCGCCACTATACAACGGAATGTCGGCACCCCACCGACATCACTGGAGCAATTGTCGGGAAGTCCCGTCCGATCGGGATGTACAGCCGAGATCGCGCCACGTCGATGTAACCCGGTTTCCAACCGTCACCGTCCGGACAATCCGGGTTGTGCCCCACCACCACCACGTTCCGCACCGACGCCGGCAAAGCGGCGAGGGTCGCGCGAATCGCCTCGGGCGCGCCCGGATACAGCGCCGGCTCAACGACCATCGGTACGGAGTTCCAACCCGCGGCCGATGCCACGCCTTGCCAAGTGCCCACGGCGCGCACGGCCGGAGACACCAACACGCGATCGGGAACGAGCCCGGCACGTCCGAGCCACCCACCCAGCTCCGCCGCCTGGGCGATGCCGCGCGGCGCCAAAGGACGGTCCCGGTCGTCCCACGACGGATCATCCCGCGACGACTTGGCATGGCGGACCAGCACGACCACCATCGCTTTCGCATGCGCCGACACCGGACCCGAAGCCTTCACGGCCCCAGTATCCGTGTCCCGTGCACGCACCGCACGCCCGGGACGGCGTATCCTGACGGCATGCCGCAGACCAAACCGTCGCCGCGCGACCAAACCCATGCGTTCGCCCTCTCGGCCCGGCTGCGTCGCACCCTCGCCGAACCGGAAATGCGCGCCGTCCTTCGCGATTGGAACCGCCAAGCCGCCCCGCTGCGTGGCAAACTCGTGGGCATCGACGCCGTCGGGTTTTTGCTCGACGTGGGCAACGGCGCCCATGTCGAATCATTTCATCTCTATCTGCGCAAAGGCTCCGCGTGGCATCGGGTGCTGCAGATTCCCGGGCAATCCGATGGCGGTCGCCGGTTGGTCGCGCGCCTCGAAAACCGCGAATGCCGGATCGACACCGTCGCAATCGACCCGCGCACCGGCGCCCGCCGCGGCCCTGCCCAGCGCCTGCAAACGTTCGGGGGCGATCTGGTGCGCGAGCAGTCCCTGCGCCTTCCCGAAACTCCCGCCCCGAGCCCGCCGAGACGCTGAGCCACCATGCCTTCCCCCGATGACACCTCCCTCGATCCCGCCATGTTCGTCGCCCGGCGCGACGCCGGCGAACCGCTCGTACTGATCGATGTCCGGTTTCCCATCGAACGTTGGTGGAAACGCATCCCCGGGGCCGTGACGGCGCCGGCGGGATTCGTAACGCCACGTCTCCCCGCACTTCCCCCCGGCGCGCTGCCCGTCCTCCACTGCCACGGCGGCGTCCGCACCCGCGCGGCCGTCCGCAAACTGCGCGCGCAAGGCCATGGGGTCCTGCATCTCGAGGGAGGCATCGCCGCGTGGATCGCCGCCGGATTTCCGGTGGTTTCGGGCAAGGAAACGTCCACGGACGATTCCCCGCCGGCCGATCCCGGGGTACGGTGATTCCATGGCCGCTCCGCCGACCCCACGCGCCCGCATCGCCGTCGTCGGCGCCGGCATCAATGGCACGATGACCGCTTGGGCCCTCGCCGAACGCGGACATGCGGTCGTGCTCTTCGATCGGGGCGAGCCGATGGCCGAAACCAGCGCGCGCAGCAGTCGCATGCTCCACGGCGGCCTGCGGTATCTGGCGAAACTGCGCATCGGCATGGTGCGCGAAGCGCTGCACGAACGGTCGTGGTGGCGTCGCCAAAACACCGGCCTGGTGCGCGAGTTCCGCGCGCACATCCCGGTCCGGCGCGGAGACCTGCGCACGTTCCTGCTCTTCGGCGCCGGCGTGGCGCTCTACCACCTGCTGGCCATCGGATCGGGTTTCGAGGGTTCCCGATGGGTGGGCCGTCGCACGCTGGCGGAGCGGTTCCCCGACCTCGACACCGAATCGCTGGTCGGGGCGTGGTCGTACACGGACGCCTTGATGGACGACGCGGGTCTGGGGCGGTGGGCGGTGGAGACCTTGGCGAAACGCGGGGTCGAGGTGCGGGCGCACACCCCGGTGGCCGCGGTCGCCGCCGACACGGTGACCCTCGAGGATGGCACCCGACTGCCGTTCGATGCGGTCGTGAACGCGACCGGGCCGTGGACCGAGCGCCTCGCCGCCACGGGCCTCGCCCCGGGGGAACGCGCGGAAACGGGGCTGATGCTCGTGCGCGGGTCGCACCTGCTCGTGCGCCGCTCCCTCGAACACGCGGTCGTGCTGCCCCATGTCGACGGCCGCATCCTGTTCTTCCTTCCCTGGAGCAGCGATACGGCGATCCTGGGCACCACCGATGCGCGCCAGGAGTCGCCGGACACGGCGGAAATCTCGGAGGACGAACGTGCGGAGCTGATCGCGGCCCATGCGCGCTGGTTCCGAGCGGCGCTCCCGGATCACGATATCTCCGGCGCTTACAGCGGGCTCCGGCCGCTGGTGCGCAGCGACACAGGCACCAGCGGAGCGAGCCGCGAGGCGGTCCTCGGCACCCCCGGCGGCGTCGTCACGGTTTACGGGGGCAAATGGACCACCAGCCGCCGCCTCGGGCAAAAGGTGGCGGATTTGGTGGAAAAACGACTCGGCGGGGCTTAGAAACCCCCCATCCGGAGACGTCGGGAACATTTATTCCGTCGTATAGTGCGAAAAAGCGTTTCCGGAGGTTTCCATGGAGAGCTGGCTCACCGACTTGGGCGACGACGCCCTGGGGACGGCGGCGGAGCGCAACCTGCGCGCCTTCATTCGAAAGATGGCGTCCACGCCCACCCTCCATGCCGCGTCGGGCGACCGATGGATCCGGTGGCGTTCCCGCCTGCCCCACCCATGGTTCACCGGCCTGATGGTCGAACGGCCCGCGGCACCGTCGGATGCGCTCCTGCTCGGAGCCACCGTCGCCGAATTCGGCAACCAAGGCTGGTCGTTCTGGGCCACCGACGAAGCGGATTTGGCATCGTGGTTGCCCCTGGCCGAGGGCACCGGACTCGTGCGCGATCTATCCATTCCGCAAATGGGCATGGCCACGGCCGCCTTGGCCGCGAATGAACCGCTTCCCGGCGATTTCGCGATCGTGAAAGTGGAAACCCGGGCCACCATGGCGGATTGGTCGAAAACTTTCTGCGAAGGGTACGAAATCCCCCTGCGTTTCCTTCCGCGCCTCGAATCGTTGTTCGTGGAAATGGGCACCGCCGCGCCGTTCGCGCACTGGCTGGGACTCCACGGAGGTGCGCCCGTCGCCACCGCGTCCACGCTTGTCTCCGACGGCGTCGTGGGTCTATACAATGTCGCCACGAAGCCCGCGCTGCGCGGCAACGGATACGCGACGGCCATGACCCGGGCGGCGATCCGGGTGGCGGCGGCCCTTGGTGCACCCGCCGCCGTGTTGCAATCCTCGCCGCAAGGAACCGGCCTCTACAAACGACTCGGATTCCGCCACCTCGGAAACGTGGAACAATGGCTTCATCCCGACACGGCCTGACCGCTCCCGAAAGAAACGAAATCTCCCGATGCCCGAACCGCTCGATCCAGCCCTGCACCGTCGCTACGCGGCGACGTTCTTCAATGCGACCTGGGATTACCTCGACAAAACCGATCGGACAACCGACGAGGACGATGCGATGCTGCTCCACGCCTACGCGTCGCTGCTCCACTGGATGAAGGCGCCGGAGGGCACCGCGCTCAACCGCAGTGTCGGCTGGTGGCAGGTCTCGCGCGTGCTCGCGGTCTTGGGGCGGGGGGAGGAGGCGCTTGCGGCCGCCGGTCGAGGCCTTTGGGCAGCCCAGGGCGAATCGCCGTTCTATGTGGCCTACGGACACGAGGCGCGGGCCCGCGCGCTCGCCGTGTCGGGGGAGTCCCACGCGGCAAGCGCGGAAGCGAACACGGCGCGAGCGATGCTGCCGGCTATCGAGGACGAGGCCGAGCGGGGTCTGCTGCAGGCGGATCTGGCGCAATTGCCCTGACCGATCCTTTGCCTTCGATCGTCCGCTTGGGGTCGAGCAACTCCGCGATGGTCACGGAAGCGACCCCGCGCCGCGCAAGGGATTTCAACAAGACCGGCACCGCGTCCGCCGTGGACTGGTGGATGTCGTGCATCAAAACCACATCGCCCCGCCGCGTGCGCTCCCCCGCGATCACCGCGGTGCGCGCCGCATCCAGATACTTCCAGTCCTGCGTGTCCACCGACCAGAGGATGGTGCGGTAGCTCCGGACCTTGGCGTAGGCCTCGAGATTGCCAGTGAAAATACCGTAGGGCGGACGAAACCACACCACGTCCACGCCACAGGCATCGCGGATCGCCTTGTGCGTCCGGTCCAACTCGTCCCGGGCCTGCTCGGGCGACGTGTTCGCGGGATGCGACCAGCTGTGGCTTCCCACCACATGCCCTTCGTCCACCATGCGCCGGACCAGATCCGGATGCTTAGCCACCTTGTGGCCCAACACGAAAAACGTTGCCTTGGCCCCCGCCGCCTTCAATGCGTCGAGCACCAAAGGCGTGCGCTTGGGATCCGGGCCGTCGTCGAACGTGAGCGCCACGATCTTCTCGCGCAGGCCTCGACGGGGACCCGCGAATCGGCGCCCTGGAGCGAACGCGTGCGACCGCGCCGGATCCGGCTGATATCCACCGGGCATGCCGCGGGGAAGCGCCATTTCCGTCGCCTTGGACTTCGGGGGCTGCGAACGCCTACCGCCAAACATCGTCCTTGGGTTTACCACGGGCGTCAGACGATGGCATCGGGAAATCGGCCCCGTGAGCGCGCACCGGTTGCGCGCGGCGCCGCACCAAACCGACCGGGATACAGTTCGGCGAGCGTGTTGAGATCCCGCGCCGAGGGCCAGACGATCGACGCGCGAACGGTGGGGTGCATGGTGTCGAACGCATCGAGCGAATGACCGCCACCACCGCCGCCCCGCATCCCCAGCGCGTGCCCCGCCTCGTGCGACGCCACGGCCGCCACACCCGGGAACACCTTCGCCGGATCCCCCTCCAGCAAGTCGGTCGACAACTGGATCTCCGCGCGCACCAGACGAAACGGACCGTTGCCGTACCGCTCCGCCGACACCGTGGTGCGACCCGACGGCGACGTGCCCAGCGGCGCGAAACCCACCCGAACCACCGGGCGATCGCCCCCCCGCACCTCCTCCATGCCCACCGCGCCCCCGGTCGCGTCGGACCACCGCCGCAGACCTTCCCGCACCGCCGCCGCCACCGTGTCGTCGATGCGCCCAACCAGCGACCAGCGCAGCGGCAACGTTTCCCAGACCACGGTCTCGCCCGACGGAAACGACGGTTCGAATCGGCCGGAAACCGGAGGATCCACGCGATAGGCGGCCACCAAAACGTCGCGGCGGCCGATGCGTGGCCAACGGGTCAACGAGGACTCCCGGGCCACCACGCGGTTGCCCACCTTCCATGCGTCGAACACCCGATCGAGGACGCGGGGCGGAGCGACCGGCGGCGGTAGTTCCCGTGGCCACTCGATGTCCGGGCGCACCCCGCCCACGACCCCCGCCGACTCGGGGCCCGTCGGAATGCGCACCGGTCCCCGCAACCCGTCGAAGCGCACCTTCACCGTGTCGGCACGCACGACGATCAACCGCTCCCCCGCACGAGGCGCGAATCGTTGCGTACGCGCATGCCGTTCAGGGCCGCCTCCCAGCCATCGCCGACCGGCCAGAGCGACGCCCCCGGCGCATCGACGCCCAATTCGCGAATGAGCACCGCCCAGTGCCCGTGCGCCGCCCGATACGCGTGCTGCGCGTGGTAGATCGCCATCAACCGGCACCGCGTATCCCAATCCGGATCGACCGGCGGAGCGGCATCGAGGGGAGCCATGTCGACGAAGCGCAGGTAGCCCCAGGTTTCCGGTCGGTGCATGTCGACCACACCCTGCGGGCTCCACACCCAGTTGTGCTCCGGCCGGCCGGGCAACTTCGCCACCTTGCCATCCGGTCCCGTTTCCATATCCCATTCGACCCGGGAGAAATTGATCCGCCAAGTGTCGCCCGCGCGGGGCGGCGACGAACAGGTGGCGAATTCCCCAAGGGGTTTCCATGGAAGGGCGATCTCGACGGTCCAACCACGGTCGCGCACCGACGGATCGTTGATGGTCCCGTCCACGCGCACCGCGGTCCGCATGCCGGGAATCTCCCATTCGTTGCGCGCCGGTCCGCCGTCGCGGTACGCCTTGGGCAAGTGCAGATCCCAAGTCGTGTTGAACGCGTTGATCTCGAGTTCGTAGTAGTCCTGGTTGTCGCCGTCGGGATCCAGGAACACTTCGAAATCGTTGTCCTGGAAGATCACGCTGTCGTGCTCGGTCAGCGTGGCCCAGACATTGGGTTCCTCGAGCTCGGCGCCGATGTAGAGGAACCGATCGTCCCAGAGCATCTTCGCGCGCGTGGAGAGCGGCGGGCGCGGCTTGGCATCGCCCTCGATATCGACGAACGGTTCCGTCCAGGGCGCGATAGCCCATTCGGGCTTGTCGAGGCACCCGTCGATCGCGAGCGGCCGGGGCGCGCGGCGGCAGAGGTAACCTTTGGGATGGGGCGGCGGGGTCCACATATCGGTGGCAGTTTACACCCCACGACCCGCCGGCGCGGCCGCGCGATCAGCGTTTGACAAAAGCCGCCGGGGGCTGGATGTCGCCCGGAGTTTCCTTCGCCTTGCGCACGAATTCCTCGATGCACGGCGGACAGCAGAATGCATACGACTTACCGCCGACGGTCCAAGCGAACTTCGGGTTGGCCTTCGTTTCCGAGATCGGACATATTTGGTCACCCGGCTTGGGATGGGCGTTGTGCCGAGTCATCGCGGACCCGTACCGGCGGGCGGCCGTGGTGTTGCCGTTGGCCACAATGTCGGCATCCGTGTACAGGCCTCCGGATTTCAAAAAGACCTTTGCGGCCTCGCGATCTCCCATCGGGGCGGGCATACGGTCATCCTCGGAAATCCCCGCGAGGTCCTGTCCATCCCAGAAGAGGCGAACGCTGGTACCGTTTTCGGGTGTTACGACCACCAGGCACGGAGTGCGCCGGGCGAGCGCCGCGGGAACGTGGGCGACGAACCGCGAGGAGGTGCCATCCGGATCGGTACGGTACGGTTTGGGCCGAAGCTCGACCGCCGTCGCGGGTTCCCCCGCCACGAACGCCTCCACTTCGATGTCCGCGGCGTCTTTGTCGGGCAACGGAGCCAATTGGCCGATTCTTTCTCCGTACCGATGAATCACCAAGTTCCCCGAAGCATCGAGCCGCGCCTCGTAATGCATTTCCCCTGCCATCCGAACCCCGGGCCCGTGGGCCGTTGCATCGACGTGGCCCAGCGGGGCGGTCTGGTCGCGTTGCGCGATCGCGGTGCGCACGCGCCATGCGGCAAGTCCGACGGTCGCGATGGAAATGGGCATCAGGAGCACGACGGAATTGAGTCGGGAAAATCGAGAGTTCATCGTCGCAGATTATCGCCGGCCAACGACTATTGCAAACCTGTTGCACTTACGGTTTCAAGCAGGCAAGCACCCATCGCGCCCTCGTGGCCGCCCCGTCCTCGCGCACGGCCCGCTCGTGCAAATCGCTCCTCAGCAACGGCGTGTCGGCGTGCCGGGCGAGCCGGGCAAGCTCGGGAAAACCCACATGCCAGTACGGTAGGTCCACCGCGCGAACGATCACCTCGCGGAGCCGGTCCCGGTGCGCGTCGGTGAGCGACGCCTTGCGCAGCAGGCGCCAATATGCCCGGTCGCCGCGCCGCGGGCCCGCCGCCACCCGCTCCACGACCGGGGTCCAATCGACCGGCAATCCATCGGCATGGCGCTGCAGCGCGAGCGTCGTTTCGGCATCGGGCATCCACGCGTGGCGGAAGTAATCCCAAAGCCGGCGGTGAACGTCCTCGAACCGCGCGTGGTCCTCGTCGGAGTCGAGCCGGCGGTTGACCGCACGCCGCCACTCCTTCCACACCGCGAGATTCTCCTCCTGGCCGCGCAGCCAATGTTCCTTGCGCTGCAACGCAAGCTCGCGATCGGATCGGCGCAGGTCGCGCTCGGACGCCAAACGTTCCCGCTTGCGGCTGCGGCTTTCGGGAAGACGTTTGCGCAGTTTCATCGCAGCACGAGATGCATCAGGTATTCGTCGCGCCGGTCGTCACCCACCCGGATCACATCGGGTTCCCGGCCGTGCACGACAAATCCATGGCGCAGGTAGAGGCGGGCCGCCCCGGCGTTTTCGGTGTCGACATTGAGTTTGATGCGGGCGAATCCATGGGCGCGGGCCCACTGCACCGCCGATCCCACCAGCGCGTCCCCGACCCCGAGCCCGCGGTGATCCGGCGCCACGTAGACACCCCAGAGTTCGGCAACATGCCCCGTGCGGGCTCGTCCATCGCCGCGAATGCCCGCAAGTCCGGCCAACGCGCCTCCCGCCGACTCCGCAAGCCAAATGGTGGCGTGCGCGGTGGGGGTGGCCCGGACCCGCCAATCGGCGGGCGTGAGCGCGGCTTCCTCGTGGTCGGCGGTGGCGTAGGCGGCCGGGTGCCGTGAAAGCGCATCGGCGCGCAAGCGGCGCAACGCGTCGGCGTCGCCGGGCTCCACCTCCCGCACGCGCACCACCGCGTCAGCCGTGCGCGCCGGCCATCGCCGTGGGGATCGCCCCTTCGTAGGCATCCCGCAGCACGCCGAGCGGCAGGTCCAGCAGGCCCGCGGCGTCGAGCCGTCCGTTGTCCTTCACCTGCCCGATGTACACCGCCTCGATGCCCGCGGCCTCGGCCCGATCGAGCAGATTCCGCTGGCCTTCCGAGCCCTCGGCCACGGTCACCACCACGCGACTGGCGGCCTCGCCGAAACAGATCGCGCTCCACGGTTGATCCCCGTAATCGGTGACCGCGAACCGGATTTCCGCGCCCTTGCCACCCGCGAGGCAGGATTCGGCGAGCGCCACCAGTAGTCCCCCGTCGGCGCAGTCGTGGGCCGAATGCACGTCGCCGCCGGCAACGCACGCCCGCACCACCGACTGGACCGCAGACTCCGCAACCAGGTCGAGCCGCGGGATCGCTCCCTCGTCGCGACCGTGCACCACCGACAGGTAGGCGCTTCCGCCCAGCCCCGCCTCGTCGTCGGATCCGGCCGGCCGCAGCACATAGATCAAATCGTTGGCGGTGCGGAATCCCGCGCCGACCGCGCTTCCGGCCTCGGGCAGCACGCCGACCATGCCCACCGTGGGCGTCGGGTAGATCGCCCCCTCCGGCGTCTCGTTGTAGAAGCTTACATTTCCCGAAACGACCGGGGTGCGGAAATGCTCCGCCGCCGCGGCCATTCCCTCCACCGCCTGACGGAACTGCCAGAACCCGGCGGGTTTTTCGGGCGAGGGAAAATTGAGGCAGTCGGTGACCGCGGCGGGCAACGCCCCCACGCAGGAGAGGTTGCGCGCGGCTTCCGCCACCGCGTGCTGCGCGCCCAGATACGGGTCGAGGTAGCACCACCGCGGATTGCAGTCGGTGGTCATCGCGATGCGCCGGCCGCCCGCCTCGCGGACCGCCATCACCGCCGCGTC
>JBJTRZ010000126.1:0-1626 GCA_046076415.1 Armatimonadota bacterium | reverse complement strand
AGTGCCACGACCACAAATTCGACCCGATCACCCAGCGCGACTACTATTCCTTGCAGGCGGTGTTTTCCGGGATCGACCGGGGAGACCGCGTGGTTTCGGAAGGGGTGTCCCGGTCCACGAATGGTTCACCGACCAATGGGTGGCATTCGCCCATCGAGTCGTCTCCAGACGTCGAGACCACGGTCACGGTGGATCTCGGGAGATTGGTGAACGCCGACCGAATCCGATTGGTGCCCGCGCGCCCCACCGACTTCGTCGACACACCGGGTTTTGGTTTCCCGGTGCGATGGCGAGTGGATGTTTCCGACGATCCCGATTTCGTTCAACGTCGGTGTGTGGCGGACCGATCCGGAGCCGATGCGCCTTCGCCCGGCGACTCGGTGGTGGAGATTCCTGCTTCGGGGGGGCGGTTTCGGTACGTGCGGGTCACTGCCCAACGTTTGTGGCGCCGCACCGGCGACTACGTTTTCGCGCTGTCGGAACTGCAGGTGCTCGATGGCACGCGCAATCGCGCGCGCGGGGCCAAGGTGGCGGCATCGGGTTCGATCGAATCCGGTCGCTGGAGTCGCGGCGCGCTCGTGGACGGGTACGACAGCAGGGGGGCGATGGGGCGGTCGGTCTATGCCGTGGTCCCACGCGAGCCCCGCGAGATACGGGTACTGGGTCGCGGTGAAGTGGGGAATGCCGGCGACAAGGTTGGGCCAGCCACGGTCCGTTGCGTGGCCGATTTGCCGGGTACTTTGGGGGCCGGCCTGGGTTCCAGCGAGGGGGAACGTCGCCGGGCACTGGCCCGATGGTTGGTGGACCCGCGCAATGCGCTGGCGTGGCGGTCGGTCGCCAATCGCGTGTGGGCGACGCATTTCGGCACCGGGTTGGTGGATACGCCCAACGACTTCGGAGCGCAGGGGGGACGTCCCTCCCATCCCGAACTGCTCGATTGGCTCGCGGTGACATTGCGCGACGGCGGCGGGTCGTTGAAGCGTCTGCATCGAACGATTCTGATGTCGCAGGCGTATCGTCGTGCATCGGTGCCTTCGCCTGCGGCCACGCGGCGGGACTCCGGAAATCGTTTGCTGTCGCACATGCCCCGTCGACGGCTTGATGCCGAGGAGGTGCGGGACGCCATCCTGGTGGCTGCCGGCACCTTGGACCGTACGGCCGGTGGTCCCGGTTTCGCCCTGTTTCGGTTCCAGGACGATCATTCGCCGATCTACGACCACGATGCGCCGGGGGTCGCCTCCGATCCGGCGACATTCCGGCGAACGCTGTACCGATTCGTGGTCCGGAGCGTGCCCAATCCCTTCCTCGACGCGTTCGACGCACCCGATCCCAATTTGAGCGTTCCGATCCGCAATACCACCCTCACGCCGCTTCAAGCTTTGGCTTTGGAGAACCATCCGTTCGTGTTGGATCAAGCCGAGCGGTTCGCCCGCGACTTGGCGGCGCGCCATTCCAATCCCTCCGATCGGGTTGTCGCGGCTTTCCTCCGCACCTTCGGGCGCCGTCCTTCCGATACGGAACGCATCGAGGCGGCCGCCTATGTCCGGCGCGAGGGGCTTGCGCCGTTGTGTCGGCTTCTTTTCAACGCGAGCGAATTCGTATTCGTCGATTGAATCCGTGGCGGTT
>JBJTRZ010000125.1:0-10169 GCA_046076415.1 Armatimonadota bacterium | reverse complement strand
CGATCGTGATCGGGCAGGCCGCGGAGTTCGACTACGCGGGGGCCCAGGCGTGCCGCGCGCTCCGCGCGGAAGGCGTGTCCGTCGTGCTGGTGAATTCGAATCCAGCCACGATCATGACCGATCTGGAGATGGCGGACCGGGTCTACATCGAACCGCTCGTTCCGGAATTCCTCGAGCAGATCATCGCCCGGGAGCGCCCCGACGGCTTGGTGCCCACCCTCGGCGGACAGACGGGCCTCAATGTCGCCACCCAACTCGCCAAACTCGGGATCCTTGAAAAATACGACGTTCGCCTGCTTGGAACCCCGCTGCGCACCATTCGCAAGGCCGAGGACCGCGAGGAATTCCGGGAGTTGATGAAGGAGATCGGCGAGCCGGTTCCCGAGTCGTGGATCATCGAAAGCGAGGAGTCCCTCGCCGAACTCTCGCGCCGCGACGATTTGCCGTGGCCCCTGATCGTGCGCCCCGCCTACACCCTCGGGGGATCCGGTGGGGGCATCGCCGCCAACCCCGAACAACTCCTCGAAATCGGCGGACGGGGCATTCGGTTGTCCCCGGTATCGCAAGTGATGGTGGAGCGTTGCCTCGTCGGGTGGAAGGAAGTCGAGTACGAGGTGATCCGCGACGCGAACGACACGTGCATCACGATCTGCAACATGGAGAATCTGGACCCGATGGGGGTCCACACCGGCGACTCCATCGTCATCGCGCCGAGCCAGACCCTCTCCGACAAGGAGTACCAAATGCTCCGGACGGCGAGCCTAAAGATCATCCGGGCGCTCGGGATCGAGGGGGGATGCAATGTCCAGCTCGCCCTCGACCCCGACAGCTTCGGCTACTTCATCATCGAGGTGAATCCGCGCGTTTCCCGCTCCTCCGCGCTCGCCTCCAAGGCCACCGGCTATCCGATCGCCCGCGTCGCCGCGAAGATCGCGATCGGGCTGCACCTCGACGAGATCGAGAACCGGGTGACGGGCAAGACGCTCGCTTGTTTCGAGCCCGCCCTCGATTACTGCGTGGTCAAGATTCCGCGCTGGCCTTTCGACAAGTTCAAGAGCGCGGACCGGCGGATCACCACGCAGATGAAGGCCACCGGCGAAGTGATGGCGCTGGATCGAACGTTCGACTCCGCGCTGATAAAGGCCGTGCGCAGTTTGGAGATCGGCGCGCGCAGCCTGCGCTGGAAGCACGCGTCCACCTGGTCGGCCATGGAGCTTGAGAATCGGCTTTCGGTGGCCACCGACGAACGACTTTTCGCGATTGCCGAAGCGTTTCGACGCGGGATGCTGGTCGAGGAGGTCGCGGGCCTGGCGCATTACGATCCGTGGTTCCTGGAGCGGATCCGCGCGATCGTGGAAATGGAACGAACCCTCGAGGCGTCGGGGGAATCCTGGCCCGTGCACCTGGCCGCCGCCAAGGAACTGGGCTTCACCGATTCCACGATCGGGGAACTCACCGGATCCGAGGAGATGGCGGTACGGCGCGCCCGGATCGAGGCCGGCATCGTTCCGGCCTACAAAATCGTCGATACCTGCGCCGCGGAATTCGCCGCGCAAACCCCGTATTTCTATTCCTGCCACGACACCGAGGACGAACTGCGTCCCGCCTGATCAAGGAACGAAACGATGCCCGCACCCGTGGATTCCCGTCAAAAACGCATGCGCTCCGCCATACTCGGCACCGGTCTGGTGCTCGTGGTCGCCTTCAGCTACGGCAGCGGCATGCGCGGACAGAAGCGCGCGTTGGAAACGGTCAAACAGGAACGTCGCGTGCTGCGCGAGCGCGTGCGACTCTCCGAACTGGCGATGCGTAGCCGCGATGCGCGCCTGCTGCAATGGGATGCCCGGCGGCGCGTGGCCATGGCGCTCGAAAGCCTTGACCGGCGCAACTTCGGAATCCTGCGCGAGCAGCTCGATGCGGCGGCCGACCGGATCGATGCGGCAGCGAAGGTGGATGCGGCGGACGCGGCGGATCTCGGGGATTTGGCCAATATTCTGAGAACGGTGGATGCGAAGCCCGGGGCGGACCTCGAAGCGACGCGAACCGCGCTGCGCAAGGCGGCGGACACGTTCGATGCGGCGCTGGACAAAGTCGCGCCCGACCCGGCCAACATCACCCCCGTGAGCGTTCCCGCCCCCAACCTCAACGACATACCGAAACTGCCCGGCCCGGAGATCGGGCGGTGAGGTACCCGGGTCCGCGATCGGCGGAAGTGCTGGCGGAGCTCGGACGCACCGTGGTCGCCACGCCCTATCCGTTCGTGCTCGACCTCGAGCGCTGCGATGGAATGTGGCTCGCCACGATCGATGGCCAGCGCCTGTTCGACTGGGCGGGATATTTCGGGTCGAAGTTGATCGGCCACAACCATCCGCGCCTGTCGGAGCCGGAGTACTTGGTTCGACTTGCGCGCGCCGCGAACAACAAGGTCGCGAATCCCGATTTTCCCACCGTGGAGTGCGTCGAGTACTACCGCATGATCCACCGGCTCTCACCGGAGCGGATGCGGGGTCCGAATCTCGAGGTCTACGCCGTCAACTCCGGCGCCGAGGCGGTCGAGAACGTCCTCAAATACCTGGTGTCGCGGTTCAACGCCAAGGCCGCCAAGGCGGGGCGACCGATCGGCAATCGGCGGTTCCTGTACTTCGACCAAGCGTTTCACGGCCGAACGGTCTACGCCCTGCAGGTGACGCAAACCGTGGATCCGGTGGGCACCAAGGACTTCCATGGCCTTTCCGCCTCGGGAAACATCAAGATTCCCTTCCCGGCGATCGACACCGATGCCACGGACGTGGAGAATGCCCGTCGAACGGACGATGCGCTGCGGGTGGTCGAGTCGATCCTGACGCACATGGCCGATGAAGTCGTTGCGATCCTGGTCGAACCGATACAGGGAGCCGGCGGCCAACGGGTTGCGGAACCGCGGTTTTTCCAGGAATTGAGCGAACTTGCCCACCGCTACGGGGTGTATCTGGCGTTCGACGAGGTGCAAACGTCGCTGGGAGCCACCGGCAGGCTGTTTGCGATCGACCACTTCGACCTTCCCCATCCGCCGCAGGCCGTCGCCGCGGGAAAGAAGTTTGGGTGCGGCGTGGTCTACATGGAGGAACCGCTCGAGGATATCGGTGTCCTCGACTCCACGTGGGGCGGCACCCTGGCCGATATGGTCCGCGTCGTTCGCGAAGTCGAGGTCGTGGAGGAGGAGGGCTTGATCGCGCGCGCGGAGCGCAACGGCGCCCGCCTCGCCGAGGGCCTGCGCCGGATCGCGCATTCCCCCGGATCGCGCATCCGCAACGTGCGGGGCATTGGCCTCTATCAAGGTTTTTCGCTGCCGGACGCCGAGCAAAAGGCACGATTCATCGAACGCGCCCGCGAGGAGGAGGATTGCCTCGTGCTCGGCGCGGGCGTGGATTCGATTCGGACGCGGCCGAACCTTTCGGTGACGGCCAACGACATCGACCGATTCCTCGAAATCGTCGAACGGCTGGCGATCCGCTAGCGGTCGGGCGTTTGCCCCGGAGCCGAATCCGGGTTTCCGGCCGAACCCCCGTGCGGCGTGGGCGGGATTTGCGGTTCGGACATCGGTTGTGCCTCGACGGGAGCGCCGGAGGGTCCGTTGGACGTCGAGCCGGGTCCGGAAGGCGCAGGGGGCGTGGGCGCCGGTTCGAGACGCACCCGAACCACACCGCCCGCGACCAATCCGCGTCCCGGCGCGGGGGACTGCTCGACCACGCGATGGGCGGGCGTCGATTCCAATTGGGTTTCGTTCACCAGGCGCAGGCCTGCCGCCTCGGCCGCCGCGCGGGCTTCGTCCAAACTTTTGCCCTTTAGGTCCGGCACCATCGCGTCGACGGACCGCCCCGGGTCGGGGATGGGATCGGCGGCGACCGGCGACGTGGGCGTAGCGGCCGCTTTGCGGCGCTCGCGTGCGGCGACGCCAACCTTTCGCGTGAAACGGGCAACGTCGGCCGCGGCTCCGGTGGAGCGCGTGTAGAGCAGGAACGCGGCTCCGGCGACCGCGGCGACACCGATGCCCAGGCCGATGGCGCGCCAAGCGAGGCCGACCGCACCCTCCCGTCGTTCCTCCCGGGCAAGCAGCAGGTCGCGTTCCGCAAGCCGGCGTGCATTCTCCTGGCTTGCGAAAACATGCCGCGGTACCGCCTCGTTGCCAATCTCGGGGTCGCCCGAATGCGCGAGGTTCCACAGATGCACCAATTCATCGTGCTTCACCCGGCATACCCCGAGGTCGCGCAGCCATCGGGTCCAGGGCTCGACGTGCCCCAAGGCCGCGACCGCCGCCCCTGACACCAGGATATGCCCGTCGTCGCCGCAATCCATGGTTCGTTGCGCCGTGTTGATGCCGTCGCCCGCGAGCTCGAGCCCGGCTTCGTCCTCGAACACCGCGACGGGACCCGTATGGATCCCCATGCGCACGCGAAACGGCGCGCCGATGCGTTCGCGGAGCCGGGGTGCTTGTCGGCGGATCGCCGCATCGATCTCGACCGCGCAGCGCACCGGATCCTCGGCGGATTGCTCGAAAACAATGAAGAGGCCGTCGCCGGTGCGGCGCAAGCGTGCGGAGCCACCGGCCCCTTGGACCGCGGCGCTCGCGGAGACCAGCTGTTGCAGTTCCTGCTGCGCCGCCATTTGCCCGTCGGTGGCGAGGCGGCTGTACCCGACGAAGTCCAGGAAAAGCGTATGTGCGGTACGCGGAACGGCGCGTGCTTCGAGGGGTTCCATGGCGTTTTCCGAGGCCGCGGTCGGCTTCCATGTGATATATAGCCCATTTGCGGCGATCGCGGCTTTTCCCGTGGCGACCGCCCCAGCCCCATGTCCGCAGAAGTCCCCCACGAACCGCACGTCGGCGCCACGCGTTCCCCGTTGCCTCCGCCCCGCACCCTGCGCGCCGCGTACCCGATTTCCGCCGCCGGCGCCGCCGCGGTGGAGGAGGGTCGCGGTGCTTCGCGGAGGATACTGCGCGGCGAGGACGAGCGGTTTTTGGTCATCGTGGGTCCGTGCTCCATCCACGACCCCGAGGCGGCCATCGATTACGCCACGCGGCTCGCGCCGCTCGCGGCGGCGATGTCCGACCGCCTGCATATCCTGATGCGCGCGTATTTCGAGAAACCGCGCACGACCGTGGGTTGGCGGGGTCTCATCAACGATCCGCAATTGGACGGCACGAACGACATGGAGGAAGGGCTCCGTCGCGCGCGCCGCTTGCTCGTGGAAATCACGGCCCTTGGCCTGCCGGTGGCCACGGAACTCCTCGACACGGCCACCCACGACTACTATGCCGACCTGATCAGCCTCGGGGCCATCGGTGCGCGCACCACCGAGTCGCAGCCGCACCGGGCGATGGCGAGCGGTCTGCCGATTCCGATCGGATTCAAGAACGCCACGGATGGTGGGGTGCAGGTGGCGCTCGACGCGATGGTTTCGGCGAGTGCGCCGCATTCTTTCCTGGGGTTCGACGACGACGGTCGGTGCTGCGTGGTGCGAACCACCGGCAATCCCGATTGCGTGCTCATACTCCGGGGCGGGCGCAAGAGCCAGCCCAACTTCGATCGGGTTTCCGTGGCGCGTGCGGTGGCCGATCTCGATCGTTCCGATTTGCCGCGTTCCATTTTGGTGGACGCAAGCCATGCCAATTCGGGCTACGACCCGGACCGGCAACCGTTCGTGGCGGAGCGCGTCGCGGTGCAGCGCAGCGAGGGCGAACGGTCCTTGCGCGGGGTGATGATCGAGAGCAACCTCCATCCGGGAAAGCAGTCCATCGGGCCGGCGATGCGCTATGGCGTGTCGGTCACCGATGGATGCCTGGGCTGGGACGACACGGCGGCGTTGCTGGAACGCCTCCACGCGATGTCGGCCTGAGGCCGTCGGCGGTCGAGACGGGCGGTCTTTGGCCATGAACATTTGTTCATAGTGGGACCATTGGTTCGCTTGGAGTTGAAACGAACGCGGATCGCCCCTATAATCGTTTGAAGGCATCGAGGGCCGCTGCCGCTTCCCCACGGGAAACCGAGCGCCGGGCATCGTCGCGGGCGCACGTTCATTCGCCGGGGGAGTGTTTTTCCCCGAGGGCGTCGTTCCCGTCGCGGTGGACCGGGGCCTTGGTTTATCCGTTCACGGACGCGGATTCGGTGCGAACTTGCCCCAGGTTGGATCAGGAGGACGCGCCATCTTGGCGACACAGTCGGGGAATATTTGGAATTATCTGCCGTTGGTCAGCGGGTTCGCGGGTCTCGCGTTCGCGTTGATGTTCTTCTTCCGGGTTCGGTCGTTGCCCGACGGCAACGCGGAGATGAACCGCATCGCCGGATATATCCGCGAGGGGGCCATGGCGTTCCTGAAGCGGGAATACCGCATGCTCGCCGGCTACGTCGTCGTGGTGTTCGGACTGATGGCGTGGTTGCTCGGCCCGGGCGCCGGGGCGGCGTTCGTCTTCGGTGCGTTCCTGTCCCTCCTTGCCGGTTACTGCGGCATGCAGGCGGCCACCCTCGCCAATGTCCGCACGGCCCGCGCCGCGAAGGATGGCAGCAAGCCCGACGCATTGCTGGTCGCGCTCGACGGTGGTGCGGTGATGGGGCTTGCGGTGGCCGGCCTCGGGCTCATCGGCCTCGCGGCCATCGCCTTGTTGTTCCCCGGCAGGGGAACCTTGCTCCATGCGTTCGCGGTGGGAGCCAGTTCCATCGCCCTGTTCGCACGGGTCGGGGGCGGCATCTACACCAAGGCGGCGGATGTGGGCGCCGATATCGCCGGCAAAGTCGTCGAGGGAATACCCGAGGACGACCCGCGCAACCCGGGAGTGGTCGCCGACAATGTGGGCGACAACGTGGGCGACGTGGCGGGAATGGGCGCCGACATCTACGAGTCGATGGTCGCGGCCATCGTCGCCGCGGTCGCCATCGCGATGGCCACCGAGGACATGACCATCCTCCGCAAAGTGGCCGCCGCGGGGTCCACCGACGAAGTCGCGCGCCAACTCGGGGCGTCGCTTCCCCTGGTCCTGAGCGGTGTCGGCCTGATCATCAGCATCATCGGCATCTTCGTGGCCCGCGCACTGCGCCGCAACAGTCCCGCGGTGGTGCTGCGCAATTGCCTCATCCTTCCGCCGCTGGCGCTGGTGGCGGTCTGCGCGGTGCTGATGCCGGCGCTCGGCGCCTCCCAATCCGTCACGGTCTGCTTGGCGGCGGGCGCGATCGGGGGCGGGCTCATCGGCCTGGTGACGGAGTACTACACCGCCCACGCTCCGATTCGTCAGGTCGCGGCCGCGTCGATCACGGGCGCCGCCACCAACGTCATCCAAGGCCTCGCCATCGGCAAGCAAAGCGTCGCCATCCCGATGTTCATCGTGTGCGGCGTGGCCATCGTCGCCAACAAGATGCTGGGGCTCTACGGCATCGCCATGTCCGCCGTGGGCATGCTCGCCGCCACCGCCATCGTGATGACCGTGGACGCATACGGGCCGATTTCCGACAACGCCGGCGGGATCGCCGAAATGTCGGGCCTGGGCAAGGAAGTGCGCGCGATCACCGACGAGCTCGATTCGGTGGGCAACACGACGGCCGCCATCGGCAAGGGCTTCGCCATCGGCTCCGCCACCCTCACCGTGGTCGCCCTGTTCGCCGCCTACAGCATCGAAGTGTCGCACGCCCGGCACGCGGCTACCCCGCTCGATCTCACCGACGCCCGCATCCTCATCGGCCTGCTCGTGGGCGCCATCCTGCCGTTCTGGGTGGGCGCATCCACCATGCTCGCCGTGGGACACGCGGCGCAGAAAATCGTGGTGGAGATCAAACGGCAATTCGACGAGATCGTCGGGCTCCGCGAAGGCAAGGCCGATCCGGAACCCGCCCATATCGTCGACATCGCCACCAAGGCGGCCCTGATCGAAATGATCCAGCCCGGGCTGGTGGCCGTGCTCGCGCCGATCCTCGTCGGGTTCGTGCTCGGCCCGCAAGCGCTCGCCGGCACGCTCGCCGGCGCACTGGCCGTGGGATCCACGATGTCGCTATTCATGGCCAACGCCGGAGGCGCTTGGGACAACGCCAAGAAACACATCGAGCAGGAAGGCCTCGACGGTCAATCGAAGGGCGGCGACGCACACAAGGCGGCGGTGGTCGGCGATACCGTGGGAGACCCCTTCAAGGACACCTCCGGGCCGGCGGTCGCCATTCTCATCAAGGTGATGAGCGTGGTCAGCCTGCTCATCGCCCCGATGGTCGCCGCGCGCTGACGAACTTGGGAGCGCCGCGGTGACCGAAATCGTCGTCGCCACGCTCTCGGCGTCCTATCGCGAGGGCTTGGAAGCCCTCGCGAAAACCTACTCGGCGAAACGTCCCGACCGGCGGGTACGGATCGACATCCTGCCCGTCGCCGGGTACGAAACCTGGCTCCGCACCCAAATCGATGGATCGCGCAAGACCGGTCCCGACATCTTCAACGCCAATTACGCGTGGGGACTCACCGAAAAGGGCCTGCTCGAGGACCTGACCCCCCATGTCGATGCGGTGAACCCCCACACCGGCAAACCCTGGCGCCAGACCCTCTCGGCACCGTTCCTCCAACGCGCGCGCATCGCCGGCGATATCGCCTACATCCCCCTCGATTTCATTGAAATCGCGTTCTACGCGAACCGCACCCACTTCGATCGCCTCGGATTCACCGCTCCTCGGACCTGGGAGGAAATGATCGAACAGGGACGGGCGTTCCGTGGCCGGGGCATCGCGCCGTTCGCGGTACCGGCCAACGCCGACAGCTACTGGTCGGGCGCCGTCGGATGGATCACGCGCTTCTTCAGCGATGCGTACCTGCGCCCTTGGGTCCCCCGGGTGATGAGCCGGCCCGGTGATTGGGATTACGACCCTCGCGCCAATGGAGGGTTCCGATCCAACCCAGGCGACCCCTACGACGACGCCACGGTGGTGCTGAATCCCGAACGTCAGATACAGGCGGTTCGCGGCGGGGATATCCGTTTCGACGGCCCTCGATTCGCGGAAATGTACGACCGCATCCGCGAGTTTTCATCGCTGTGGCAGCCCGGCTTCCATGGCACCGCGCAAATGCACGCCTACCGCCTGTTCCTCGCGGGCAAGGCTGCCGTCTATCTCGACACCTCCGCCGCCATCGGTCAACTAATGCGCGACATGTCCGAACTTCCGGCGAGCCGGCGGTTTCCCTGGGATGTCCATGCGATCCCCCCGATGCGTCGTTCCGACTTCGCCATTCCTGCGTTCCGCGGCGTGGGTGGAGCCGGGACCATGCTCGGAGTGGTCCGCAAGGATCCGGCCCGCACCGCCGCCGCCGTCGATTTCCTCCAATTCCTCACGGCTCCCGATTCGGTTCGGGTGCTTGTGGAGGAGGCGTTGCGCCATGGCAGACCACTCACCGGACCAATGCTCGTTCCCGGAGCGCCGCTGCCCGAGACGCTTGCGCGCCGCTACCGGGCGTTCGAGGGGCGGGGATTCGAAAAGTTGACGTTCCGGGGCCTTGCCGATGAACAACAATCGGTCTGGGAATGGACGGTGCAGGCCCAGCGGTACATGGAGGGGCAAATCCCGTTGCGAACGTTCCTCGCGCGCTACCAACGGCTGATGACCGAGGCGGTTCCCCGCGCCGTCGCGGCATCGCGCTACGACATGGACCCGCGCACCAAGGATCGACGTTCGTGAAGCGATCGCCGGCGTGGCTCGTGATCGCCATGCTCTTCCCGACCTTGGCCCTGCTGGCCGTTTTCAATTTCCTGCCGGCGATCATGGGGCTTCAACGTGCGTTCACGCACTGGGAGGTCGGCGAGGATCCTCGTTGGAATGGAATCGCGAATTTCGAACGCATGGCGGGCGACGAGTACCTTCGGCTCGGTTTCGGGAACCTGCTGGTCGTTTGGATCGCCGGCCTGTTCAAGGCGCTCGTTCCGCCGCTGCTTGTTGCCGAAGGCATCCTTTCCCTGCGCTCCGCGCGATGGCAATGGGCGTACCGGACCCTGTTGACCCTGCCCATGGTGGTCCCGGGCATGGTGGTGATGCTGCTGTGGGGATTTCTTTACGACGGTTCGGCGGGATTGCTCAACACCGGGCTCGATGCGATCGGTCTGGGAGGCTGGACCCGACCTTGGCTTGGTACCGCTTCGACCGCGTTACCGGCGTTGCTCGCCATCGGGTTTCCGT
>JBJTRZ010000124.1:0-5524 GCA_046076415.1 Armatimonadota bacterium | reverse complement strand
CACCTTCGCGACGCGTTTCCGGGCAATCCCGTGTGGGCGACCCTCGCCCTGTGGCAATCCCACGTCGAATGGCGCGGCTGCACCCTCCACGATCTCATCCAACCGTCGTTTTCGTTCCTGGTGGGGGTCGCGCTGCCATTTTCCTTGGCGGCGCGGGAGAACGAAGGGCAGTCGCCCGCTCGGCAGTGGGGACATGCGCTGATCCGGTCGGCGGCATTGATCCTCCTCGGCGTTTTCCTGCGCAGCGTCGGGCACCCGCAGACTCGGTGGACCTTCGAGGACACCCTGACGCAAATCGGACTCGGTTACCCGCTGTTGTTCGCCCTGGCGAGGCGACCGGCCCGAGAGGCGCCGTGGGCGATCGGGAGCGTGCTCGTGGCGGTTTGGCTTTGGTTCGTGCTCAGACCATTGTCGTTGCCCGGTCCGGACCAAGGGGTCGAGCCCGGGTGGCCGCACTTGATGCAGGGGTTCGCGGCGCATTGGAACAAGAACGCGAATCCGGCATTTGATTTCGATGTTTGGTTCCTGAACCTGCTCCCGCGTGAATCGGTGTTCCGATACAACGGCGGGGGCTACTCCACGCTGAGCTTCCTTCCAACCTTGGCCACGATGGCGCTCGGTCTGGTGGCGGGGCGCTGGATGCGTGCGATCCCCGAGCGGCGTGGTTTGCTCCGCATGTTGGCGGTCGCCGCGGTCGCGGGAATCACGTTGGGGATCGTGCTCGATGTCACGGGAATCTGCCCGGCCGTCAAACGTATTTGGACACCGGGCTGGGTCGTTTTCTCGGGCGGATGGTGCGCGGCGTTGCTCGCGGGCTTTGTGGCTTGGTGCGATCCGCCAGGGACGGGGCGTGGAACGGATTGGCTGCGCACCATCGGGGCGAACTCGATCGCCGCCTATGTGGGGTCCCATTGGTTCGCCGATCTGGTGCGCGGGGCGTTGCGCACGCATTTGGGGCCCGAAGTGCTTGGAATCTTCGGCGAGGCCTATGTCCCGACCGTTACGGGAGCGTGCATGCTCGTCGTATTTTTCGCCGTGCTGCACTGGATGCGCCGCCGCAGACTATTCCTCAAGCTATGAACGAGCGGGAAGACCCCTCGGGCGAACCCGCCCTGCAGCCCTTGGCAATTCCGATCCCGGAGGCATTGGACGACGGCGTCGTGGTCTCCCCGGACACCCGCCGTCCGCAACGACTTCCGCCCGGGCAGTCGAGAACCCGCAAATGGCCGGTCCTCGATACGGGGCACCATCCTCCGGTACTGCTCCGATCCGACGCGGCGCTCCT
The DNA here is from genome assembly GCA_046076415.1 of Armatimonadota bacterium. Lineage (GTDB taxonomy): Bacteria > Armatimonadota > Armatimonadia > Armatimonadales > Armatimonadaceae > CAIRTT01. The sequence continues at coordinate 4,239 of JBJTRZ010000124.1, read as the reverse complement.
TGTCGATGGATTGGTCGAGGCGCCGCGACGCTGGACGTTTGCCGACCTACAGAGCCTCCCCCGCGCTCGGGTTTTCGCCGACATGCACTGCGTTACGCGCTGGTCGCGTCTGGGAAACCTATGGGAAGGGGTACGGGTGCGGGACCTGTTGGAGCGGGTGCGACCGGAATCCCGCGGGCTGCAGGTCGTTGCGCATGGGCGCGATACGGTCGAGTGGTTCAAAGGGGGAAGCCGAACCTGGACCACGAATCTGGCGCTGGCGGATATCGTCCACGACGATGTCTTGGTGGCCTGGTCGCACGACGGCGTGCCTTTGACGCACGAACACGGCGGACCGTTGCGGCTGGTGGTGCCCCGACTCTACGCTTGGAAGTCCGCGAAATGGCTGCATCGCCTCCAGATCGTGGATTCCGAGGAGCTTGGTTTCTGGGAACGCGGGGGATACCACCGGCGGGGCGATCCGTGGCGGGAGCAACGGTTTCGTTTTTCGGACGGATCCGACGATTGATTCGGCGCCCGGTTCAGCGACGGACGGAGACCAACTTGGTGGCGTAATGCGAGCCGTCGTAGATTTGGTCGATGTCGACGCGATTGTGGTTGGTGGAGGCGTGGATGAAGTAGTTGTTGCCGATGTAGATTCCGCAGTGGGAGACCCGGCTGCCCTTCATCGCGAAATAGAGCCGATCGCCGGGTCGCAGGTCGCTCACGATGGGTGCGCCGACCAGCGCCTGATCGCCCGAATGGCGGGGCAGGTCGACCCCGAGCACCGATTTGTAGACATTGCGGACGAAGGCGGAGCAATCGAGGCCTTTGCGTGTGTTGCCAGCCCAGACGTAAGGAACGCCGAGATAGGTGAACGCTTCCTTGAGGATGGCCTCTTCCTGAACGGAGAGGTTTTCGGCGGGCAGCGGTGCCTGCGAGGAGGCGGTCGGTTCGGCTTGCCCGGGCAGGTCGACCTCGGTGTTGTAGTCGATGAGTTGGACGGCGGATTTGGGCACCCAGCCGACCGTGGTGTTGGACATCAGGACACCGTAGTGGGAATCCGATTCCTTCAGGACGGCGAGGCTGACGTCCCGGGTGACCACCGAGAGCACCGCGGACGTCGCGCCCATGGTGGCGCGGATCTCGGCTCGATCGACCACGATGGTGCCGACGCGGGCGAGGACGGTTTGCTGGGCGGGTTGCCCGACGGGCCGCAGCGGCGCGGTCCGCAGGTTCGGGGAAAAGCGGGACGGCAATTGGGGAAGCGATCGTCGGGTCCTGGGCGCGTCGGCGGCGCGCGCCGGAGACTTCGGTGCCGGAGTCGACGGCATGGGCGAAGGCTTCGGAGCGGTGGCCACCGGGGAACCGGTGTCGACCGGCAATTCGAGCGAGCCGTCCGCCTGCGCGAACGCGGCGTGGGCGGCCCCGAACGAGATCGCAATGGCGAGCAGGGCGAACGGACGATTCACGGTTAGGATTATCGGCAGGGAGTCGCTTGGACGCAAGGCCCCGGCGGCAATTCCCGGCGAAGGTATACTGTTTCGTGCGACGCAGGACGGTCTTGGCCGGGGCCACCAGTTGGCTCGCAATCGTCACGTTGGGACGACCGCGCCCGGCGAAACGGGGTACCGTTGCGCGCAAGGATCCCGGGTCGGTGCCTCCGCTTCCTCGGGAGTTTCGGGGCCTGTGGGTTGCCACCGTCGCCAACATCGATTGGCCGTCGAAGCCTGGACTGTCCGCCGCGCGTCAGCGCGAGGAACTCGACTCCCTGCTGGACCGGGCACGGGCGCTGCGGCTCAACTCCGTGATCCTTCAAGTGCGTCCGGCGTGCGATGCCCTTTATTCCTCGGACCGCGAACCGTGGTCGGAATTCCTGACGGGGGAAATGGGGCGGGATCCGGGGTGGGATCCCCTGGCGCACGCCGTTTCCGCCGCGCATGCCCGAGGCCTCGAACTCCACGCCTGGTTCAACCCGTTCCGGGCCCGACCCGCCGGTCGGACGGGTCCGGTGGATCCATCGCATGTTTGCGCGCGCCGCCCGGAATGGGTGCGCCGCTACGGAAACCAAACGTGGCTCGATCCCGCCGATCCGGAGGTGCAGCGCCATTCCTTGGACGTCATCCTCGACGTGGTGCGTCGCTACGACGTGGATGGCGTGCACTTGGACGATTATTTCTATCCGTACCCGGAAAAGGATGCTGCGACGGGAGAGCCGATCGAATTCCCGGATGGGACCGAGTGGAAACGCTACCGCGACGCCGGGGGCACATTGATGCGCGACGACTGGCGCCGCGCCCATGTCGACTCGTTCATCGAACGTCTTTACATGGAAACCAAGGCGATCCGCCGCGACGTGCGGGTGGGGATCAGTCCATTCGGGATTTGGCGCCCGGGCAACCCGGCGCAAATCCGAGGATTGGACGCCTTTGCCTCCCTGTTCGCCGACTCGAGGAAATGGCTGCGCCTTGGATGGCTCGACTACTGCGCCCCGCAGCTGTATTGGCGGATCGATCAGACCGCGCAGAGTTTTCCCGCGCTGCTTGCGTGGTGGACGAACCAGAATCCGAGTGGCAGGCATATTTGGCCGGGACTCCATACGTCGAAACATTCCTCCACCGAGATCGAATATCAGACCAAGGTGACGCGGGGAACCGCCGGGGCGGGTGGGAATGTGCATTTCTCCGCGAAATCGCTGCTCGCCGGAGCCGTAGATGATCCCTCGTGCGCGGCGGGGCATCTCGCGACCACGGTCTACCGCGAACATGCGCTTCCTCCACCCTCTCCATGGCTGGGGGAAACCGTCCCGCCGGAACCGACCGGTGTGCGCCTCGATCCAAGCGCGATTCGATTCGACCCCGCTCCCGCCGGCGTGGCGCGGGTGGGGGTCCAGTGGTTTGAGAGCGACGTTTGGCGCCATGTGGTGCTCCCTCCCGGAGCCACCGCATTCCCGATATCCGCGGAGGCGATCGCCGCGGCCGTCACTTGGGTCGATCGACTCGGGAACGCGTCGCGGACCGTGCGGGTCGATCGCTGATGGCCCCGATCATCCTGCAGTCGGAATTCGATGAACCTTCGGATTGGATGGATCTGGCCATCGCGTGCGCCTTGCCGGAGCTTTCGCCGACCCATGTCGTCGCGCCGGCCGAGCGGATCGATGCGGTGCGGGAATTCGCCGGACCCGCCGGAAGGTCCGTGGAATGGCTGACGTCGTGCCGGGCCGTGGACGCGCTTGCCGGTGCCCGCGAGGGAACGGCTTGGATAGCGACGGGGGGATTCGATCACCTCGATGCGCTGATTCGGCGCGAGCGCGCCGCGTATCGCCGGCGCATCGTACGCACTTTTGTGGTTGGGGGGCATGCGAACCGGCTGGGTCGCACGGTGCGTCCGATCGATCCGCGCCTGCGGGATCGGCATCCGGAGCGATTTGGCGCCGACGGAGATCCACGGGTTTTCGAGCCCGAGGCGTTGGATGCCTGTCTTCGAAGTGGGGAGGGCGTGGTTTGGTTGCCGCGCGACCTGTGCTTGTGGCGCTTCGATGCGGCGGGGATGCTGGAGGAATTGCACGGGGAATGGGCCGAGCGGGTTCGGGCCCTGGCACAGGGTGCGACAGGCGGTTCGGAGCCCTTTTTGATGTCGACCTTGCCGGCGTTCCTGCTCGCCGCACTACCGGACACGACGGTTTGGCTACGTTGGTTTCGGGTCGAGGAGGCCCGGTTCGCGGACGATGGCATCGTTGGGTTCGGGGCCAACGAGCCGAACCTGCATGTGGTGACGGCGATCGACGGGCATCTGCTCGGCCGGCGAATCCAAGACATCCTGCGGTGCGTTCCCGGGAGCGACCGTTGAATCGCGGGTGTGGTCCGGCCTTCGATGGCCGGAGGGCGGCCGCATGATCGTCCTTGGATTCGATCCGGGCACCGCGACGACGGGGTTCGGGGTCGTTTCGTATGTGGAAGGGCGCCTCGCGCCGATCGATGTGGGAGTGCTCCTCACGCCGTCGGACATGCCGATCGAGGAACGCTTGCTATCGATTTACACCGACGTCAACACGCTGCTGGATCGATACCAGCCCGACACGGTCGCCACGGAACGTTTGTTTTTCGATCGCAACGTGACCAACGCGTTGTCGGTGGGGCGCGCCATCGGGGTCATTCTCCTTGCGGTGGCGCAGCGTGGGCTGCCATGGATGGAATACACACCGATGCAGGTCAAGACCGCGGTCACCGGATACGGCGGTGCCGACAAGGAGCAGGTGCA
>JBJTRZ010000123.1:0-3985 GCA_046076415.1 Armatimonadota bacterium | reverse complement strand
CGACTGGCTCGCCACCGAATTCGTGCGGCTCAAGTGGGACCTCAAAGCCCTGCAAAAAACCCTGGTCGTCAGCGCCGCCTACCGCCAATCGTCGGCGGTCCGACCCGAACTGCTGCGCCGCGATCCGGAAAACCGGTTGGTCGCGCGGATGTCGCGGCTAAGGCTGCCGGCCGAGGTCATCCGCGATCAGGCGCTGCTCGCGTCGGGTTTGCTTTTGGAGAAGATCGGTGGGCCGGGAGTGCGACCGTACCAGCCCGACGGGGTATGGGACGAGATCAACGTGTACGGCAACCTGCGCAACTACAGGCACGACACGGGCGGAAATCAGTATCGCCGGACGCTCTACACGTTCTGGAAACGGACCGCCGCCCCACCGTCAATGGCCCTGTTCGACGTTCCTGGCCGGGAGGCGTGCCGGGTGCGCCGTTCCCGCACCAACACGCCATTGCAGGCGTTGGTGCTCATGAACGACCCGACGTACGTGGAGGCGGCGCGTGCGCTCGCGCAGCGCGTCGTGCGGGCCCATCGCGACCCCGGGGCGCGCATTCGCCTGCTTTTCCGAACCTGTGTCGGGCGCAATCCCACCATCGCCGAGCAGTGGACGCTCGAGGAAGGGCTCGCCAAGCGCGCGGCGACATTCCGCGAGCGTGCCGCGGACGCGCGCAGGCTCGCCTCCGTCGGCGAACTGCCCGCGCCCGCCGACATCGACCCGGTCGAACTCGCCACGTGGACCGTGGCCGCGAGCGTGGTCCTCAACACCGATGAAATGGTCACCCGTGAGTGAGGCGCTCGGCGCGTCGGAGCTCGTACCGATGCTCGCGACCCACGATGCCGCGGCCGCTTTGGGGTTTTTCGAAAATGCATTCGGAGCCACCGTGCTCGAGCGCATCGAAGACGCGGAGGGCCACGTCGCCCACGCGGAGCTGCGCATCGGGCGCGTTCGATTCATGCTCGCCGACGAATATCCCGGTAGCGGAGCGCTTGCGCCTACCCGGCTCGGAGGCTCGCCCGTGCTGCTTCTTCTGATGCTCGACGATATGCCGGCCGGCCTTGCCCGGGCCCTCGCCGCCGGCGCCACCCTCGATCGTCCGATACAAGCGCAGCCGATCCCCAACGCCAAGATCACCGATCCGTTCGGCCATCGCTGGATGCTCGCCCAAAACGAGGGCGCGGATCCGTCGCCGGAAAAACAACCGTGACCGCATCCTCGACCCGCCCAAACCACCCCGTTCAGGAAAACCATGCGTAACACCGATACCGACGTTTGGAGCGCGCAGGACGCGCTGAATCGACGCACGTTCCTTGGAGGCGCCGGTGCCGGCGTGCTCGCCCTCGCGGGCCTGCTGGACGCGACACCGGCGGGGGCCGCGGCGCGCGCCAAGGTGAAGCGGATCATCTACCTTTTCCAAAGCGGCGCGCCGTCGCAGATGGAGCTCTTCGACCCCAAACCCGGTCTCGTGCAGCGGATGGGCACCGAGTTGCCCGATTCGGTGCGCAAGGGGCAACGGCTCACCGGAATGACGTCGGGGCAGGGAAACTTCCCCGTGGCTCCCTCGGCGATCGGGTTCGGACGCCACGGCAAGTCGGGCATGGAGATCGCCGACATCCTCCCGCACACCGCGTCGATCGCCGACAAGATCTGCCTGATCCGTTCGATGCACACCGATGCGATCAACCACGACCCGGCGGTGACGTTTTTCCAGACCGGTTCGCAGCTCGCCGGTCGGCCGAGCATCGGCTCTTGGCTTTCGTACGGCCTCGGCACCCAAAACAAGGACCTCCCGGCGTTCCTCGTGCTCACGTCGAAGGGGTCGGGTCGCCCGGACGACCAGCCGCTCTACGACCGCCTGTGGGGCGCGGGCTTCCTTCCCACCGTCCACCAAGGGGTCAAACTGCGCAACGCCGGGGATCCGGTGCTCTATTTGTCGGACCCGCCCGGGCTGGGGCGGGGCGACCGACGGGCGATGCTCGACGACTTGCGGGGCCTCAATCGGCTGCGACGGGCGGTCACCGCCGATCCAGAGACCGACACGCGCATCGCGCAGTATGAAATGGCGTTCCGTATGCAGGCCTCGGTGCCGGCCCTGGCCGACGTCGCCAAGGAGCCCAAGCACGTGCTCGATATGTACGGCCCCGACGTGCACCGCCCGGGAAGCTTCGCCCACAACTGCCTGCTCGCACGGAGGTTGTCGGAGCAGGGCGTGCGCTTCGTGCAGTGTTTCCACATGGGCTGGGACCACCACGGCGACTTGCCCAAAGCGATCACGCTGCAGGCCCGCGACACCGACCAACCGTCGGCGGCCCTGGTGAAGGACCTCGAACAGCGCGGACTCCTCGACGAGACCCTGGTGGTGTGGGGCGGCGAGTTCGGGCGCACGGTCTACTCCCAAGGGGGCCTCAACAAGGACAACTACGGTCGTGACCACCACCCGCGCTGCTTCAGCCTCTGGCTCTGCGGGGCCGGCATCCGTGGCGGAATGACATGGGGTTCCACCGACGATTTTTCGTACAACATCGCCACCGACCCGGTTTCGGTGCACGATCTGCACGCCACCATGCTGCATCTGATGGGGATCGACCACACGCGTCTGACGTACCGCTACCAGGGGCGCGATTACCGGCTCACCGACGTGTTCGGAGACGTCATCCGCCCCATCCTCGCCTGATCGTCCGCCACCGCCGGGGTATCATTCGTTCGGCCGCGCCGGCGGCCCCAAGGAGGTTCCCGGAGTGCAATCGGACGGCAAGGGACGGCTGTTGCTGGTGCGCCACACGCAATCGGTCTGGAACGGGCTCGACCTGTTCACCGGGTGGGTGGATGTCGAGTTGTCGGAGAAGGGCAAGGCGGACGCGCTCGAGGTGGGTCGGCGCATCGCCGGCACGTTCGCGGTCGACAAGGGGTACACGTCGGCGCTCGTGCGCGCGCAGCAGACCCTCGCCCTGGTGATGGAGGGCGCGGGAATCGCCGACATTCCGATCGTGGAGGATTGGCACCTCAACGAGCGTTTCTACGGCAACTGGCAGGGTCGCAACAAGACCGAAATGAAGGCCAAATACGGAGAGGCGGCGATCCAGGCCGTGCGCCGCGGCTACGGCGAGCGCCCGCCCGGAGGTGAGTCGCTGGCCGACACCACGGAGCGCGTGTTGCCGTATTTCGAGGACGTCATGGAGAAGGATCTCCGCGAGGGCAAGGTCCTTCTGGTGGCCGCCCATGGGAACTCGCTCCGCGCGCTGGTGAAGAAGTTGGAAAACCTCGCCGACGACGTGGTGCCGGGGGTGGAGATCGGCAACGGCGAGTTGCGCGAATACATCCTGGAAGCCGACGGCGGGTACACCCGCGGCCTCGTCGTCAAGTAGGCTCCGGTGCAGGAACGCGTCGACGCGGATTTCGCGGTGTGGGAGGCCGGCCGGCAACGGTCGGCCTCCGATTGGTTCGCCGCCGGGTCGGTATCGGTGGCCCGCGCGCCGGGGCGCCTCGACGTGATGGGGGGCATCGCCGATTATTCAGGCTCCCTCGTGGCCGAGATGCCGATCGCGGACGCCGCCGTGTGCGGTGCGCAGCCCGATCCCACCGGCACGGTCGCGGTGCGCACCCTGATCCCCGGCGAGGGCATCGCCGCTGAGGTGGTTTTCCCGGCCGAATGCTTCGTGAACCCGGTGACATTGCTTCGGCACCTCCGGGACGCGGACCCGGCCGACCGCTGGGCCGGCTACGCGGCGGGAACGGTGGCGATCCTGCGGGCCGAGGGGGAAATCCGTCGCGGCATGGGGGCGCGATTGCTGCTGCGCTCCGACGTGCCGGTCGGGGCGGGCGTGTCGTCGTCGGCGGCGCTCGAGGTGGCGGCGATGCGCGCCGTGGCCGACGCGTTCGGGTGCGCGCTCGACGGCAAGACTTTGGCGCGTTGGTGCCAGCGGATTGAGAACGAAATCCTCGACGCCCCGTGCGGAATCATGGATCAAATGACGTCGGCGCTGGGCACGGAGG
>JBJTRZ010000122.1:0-5398 GCA_046076415.1 Armatimonadota bacterium | reverse complement strand
ATGACACCCCGCCAAGCCACGCTTCAGCGCCGCACGGCCGAGACTGACATTCACGTTCACGTCGTGCTCGACGGCACAGGTCACGCGGAGGTCAGCACGGGCATCGGCTTCCTTGACCACTTGCTCACGGCGCTCGCGAAGCACGCGCGCCTCGACCTCACGCTGAGGTGCACGGGCGACCTGCACATCGACGACCACCACACGGTGGAGGACGTGGGAATCGTGCTCGGCCAGGCGCTGCGCGAGGCGCTCGGCGACAAAGGGGGCATTGCGCGCTACGGCGACGCGACGGTGCCCATGGACGAAGCCCTCGTGGTGTGCGCGCTGGATTTTTCCGGGCGGGGACAGGCGTATGTCGATCTTCCGCTGGGCGACACCCGCATCGGCACGTTCGCGACCGAACTCGTCGAGGAGTTCTTCCATGCCGTGGCGCGCAGCGCCGGCGCGACCCTGCACGTGCGGCGTTTGGCCGGCACGAACGCCCACCATGTGGCGGAAGGGGCCTACAAAGCGTTCGGTCGCGCCCTGCGGGCCGCCGTCGCGCGCGACCCCCGCGTGGTCGGGATTCCGTCCACGAAGGGCGTGTTGTGATCGCCATCATCGACTACGGAGTGGGCAATCTCCGGTCGGTGCAAAAGGCGTTCGAGGCCCGCGGCCACGCGGCGGTGATCACCTCCGACGCGGATACGATTCGCGCGGCGTCGCACGTCGTGCTCCCGGGTGTCGGAGCGTTCGGTGCGGCGGTCGACACATTGCGTGAAACGGGCCTCGAGCCCGTGGCGCTCGAAGCGGCGCGTTCGGGGCGCCCGTTCCTCGGCATCTGCGTGGGAATGCAAATGCTCTTCGACGCCAGCGAGGAAATGGGAGAACACCGCGGCCTTGGCTTGATTCCGGGGCGGGTGGTGCGTTTCGATCCGGGTGCGTCCGGCACGAAGATTCCCCAGATTGGTTGGAATTCGCTGGAGCTTCGGGGGGATTCCCCGCTGATGCGCGGCTTGCCGGATCCGCCGATGGCGTACTTTGTCCATAGCTACAAATGCGTGCCCGAGGATCCCGCCAGCATTTCCGCGATCACCGAATTTTGCGGTCCGTACGCCTCGGCGGTCTCGGTCGGATCGATCCACGGCGTTCAGTTCCATCCCGAAAAGTCTTCCGACACCGGGCTGAAACTACTCGACAACTTCGCGCGGTGCGCCCATGTTTGAAATCCTTCCCGCGATCGATCTGATGGGCGGACAGGCGGTGCGATTGCGCAAGGGCGACTTCGACACCCGGGAAAAGGTGGCGGAGGATCCGGTCGCGACGGCGGTTGGCTTCGCCCGTGCCGGGGCACCCCGCATCCACGTGGTCGATCTCGATGGCGCGCGAACGGGCGATCCGGTCACCCATCCGGTGATCCAGGCGATTGTTGCGGCCGTGGATGTTCCGGTGCAGGTGGGGGGCGGATTGCGCACGGTGGAGCGCGTTGGACAACTACTTGCACTTGGCGCCGACCGCGCGGTGGTGGGTACCAGCGCCGCACGCGACCCGGAGGCGATCGCCGCGATCCTCGAGGCCCACGGTCCGCGCATCGTGGTTGGGGCCGATGTCCATGGCGATCGCATCGCGGTGCATGGATGGAAGGAAAGCACGGACGAAACCTCCGCGGCGTTCGCGGAACGCCTCGTCGCCCTCGGCGCGGTGCGGTTCCTTTTCACCGACATTTCCCGCGACGGCATGCTCGAAGGCGTCAATGTGGAGGCCACCGCGACGTTTGCCCGGGCGGCTGGCCGGCCGGTGCTCGCAAGCGGGGGCGTGGCCGGAATCGAGGACATCCATCGCTTGATCGCGGCACGGGCCTCGGGTATCGAGGGCGTCGTGATGGGGAAGGCGATCTACGCCGGGCGCATCGATCTCGCCGAGGCGTTGGCCGTGGCGGCATCTCCGGGAGGATAGGGACGATGGGCGAGGAAGTCGCGATGGCGGCGGTGTTCTTCCTGTTCGGATGGATCCCGCTCAAGGTTATTTTCGGACATCGTCAAAGGATGGCCGAAATTCGCGCGCGGCAGACCGGCGAGTCTGCGTCGCTGCGCGAGGACATCGACGCGTTGCGGGCCGAGGTCAAGGCGCTGCGCGACACGGCCATGAAATTCGACCTTTCGTTCGACCACTCCCTCACCGAAGTGCAGCGGCGCCTCGAAACGCTCGAACTGCGCCGCATGGCCGGGTCGTCCGAGGCGGAAACCCAGACCCAGCGACTTGGGGGCGACCGATGAGTCCGGGCGTGCTCGCGTTGCTGATTCCGATCGTCGCCCTCGGGCTTGGGGCGATGGGAATCCTCACCTCGCACCGCGAGCGCATGGCGAAACTGCGGTTGAAGGCCAACGAGACCTCCGACGGTCGGCTTGCGACCGAAATGAAGCAATTGCGCGAGGAACTCGAAGCCTTGCGCGCGGCCTCCACGGGATTCGATTTGTCGTTCGATCAACGGCTCGATCGTTTGGAGGCGCGCACCGCCGGGCTGGAGTCGCAATCCGCGATCGGCCGGGGCACGGCGCCCGAATCCTCCACGGCCCGCACCCTCGGCCTCGGGGGCTGATCGGGACTCAGGGGCGCTTCGGAACCGGCTTGGTCCGCCGAGCGGGACGTTTTGGCGGCTTGCCGTCGAGGGTCCACACCAATTCCATCGCCTGCCGGGCATCCACGAGCACGCAGTGGCCGTCGGCGAATCCGACCGTGGCCTTGCCGTCGTGCCGGAAATTCAGTTTCCCGCCACGGCCTTCGTAAATAACGACGGTGTCGGCCATCAGGGCGATCTTCGACAACGGCTGGCCGGCGACCGCGGGGTTCAACGAATAGCCGACGGTGCCGGGTGGGTCGAGCGGGCAGGTCAACACTTCCCGATTGCGAAAGTACGGCACCAACGGTTCGACCCATTTCCGCGGCGGAAAGACCTCGTCGTAATCCTGGCAGTACATGAGGGTGGAGAGAATGAGCTGTTTCCCGTTCAACTGGCACGACACCGCCCGGGCCCTGCTCCGGCTGGCTTCGAACGCCGCGAGCGCGGCCTTGTTTCCGCCGGCCGCCTGCGCCAGCATGCCGATCATGTGATTGCCGCCGACAATGCGCCATTCCCCGTCGCGGAGGTTGCAGATCACTTGTTCGGTGGCGGTGGTCGGCGCGGCGCGGCTGGTCCACCGATAGGTCGCCTCCAGCACCACGGCACTGCCGGCCCGCGTTTTCACCTTCACGTTCAAATCCGAGAACACGATGACAAATCCCCGCGAACCGATGAACCGATCGGTTTCGGCGCTGGGAATGTTGATTGTCAGGCACCGACGCATGGTGGCGGCATCGCCGCGCTCGAGGGCGGCGAGGAACGACCCGAGAGCCTTGACGGGGGAAGACAGATCCACGGGGCTGGTTTGGTGGGCGAAGATCGGTTCCGGAAGATTGGGGAGATGGGCGGTGAGCATGACTGTCTTTCGAGCGGTGTCGTTGCCTCAGGCCTTGCGGTCGGCGAATCCGGGCGGAGCGGGAAAGGTTTCGGAGGTTTCGAGGGCGGCGGAGGGGCGGGGGTGGACGCAGGGAAAGTCCTTCTCCACCAGGCAGCGGGTACCGCCCGCCACCGGGTAGACCCCCTCGGAATCCGGTTGGTCGAGCGCGGCGAAGTCGTCGTGCCCGAGCATCAGATGGAGCGCTCCGGGGGTGCTCGACACCAAGTCGGTGGCCGCGGCCCTGCCCAGCACCATCGTCCATCCGCAGGGGAAAGCAGCCCGCTCGGCCACCGCGTTGCCGCCGCGGAGCGCTTCGAGCTCGGTCGGCGTGATTCGCAGTCGGATCGAATCGGCGGTCCAGCGCACCTTCATGGCGCGATGCTACCATCCCGGCCTTGGGCGATGTTCGCGAACGGTACAATCCCGGCATGTCGCCACTACGCAGAATCGGGATCGCCGTCCTGGCGCTCGCCGGTCTTCCCCTTGCCCCTCGGGCGATTCCGTCCCAGCCGCCCACGCCGCTGGTGCCGGTCGCCACCGTCGCCCACGGCCCGGTCTCGGAAATCAGCGGGATCGTGGCCAGCCGTCGATTTCCCGGGACCTACTGGGTGCACAACGACAGCGGAGACCGGGCGCGGATCTTCGCGATGGACGCCAAGGGAACGGTGCTGATGCCGCCTTTCCTGAAGGGGGGCTACCGCATCGGGGCGGATGACTCGAAGGATCCCAAGCCGCAATGGCCCGGCCTCCCCGTCGACGGAGCCACCAACTACGACTGGGAGGACATCGCCACCGACGGCGACCATCTATTCATCGCCGATACGGGCAACAACGGCAACGCGCGCCGGGACCTCGCCGTGTACGTGCTTTCCGAACCCAACCCGCTGGCGGTGGAAAGCGCGCATGTGCTGCGGCGGATTCCGGTGGCCTATCCGGACCAAAAGGGCTTTCCCGATCCCGCGGACTGGACGTTCGATTGCGAGGCGATGTTCGTTCACAAGGGACGACTGCATTTCCTGACCAAGCACCGGGCGCCGGGCAAGATCGGAATTCCCCAGAACGGCACCAAGTTGTACCGTTTGGAGGGCGAGCATACGGACCGTGTCAATGTTTTGCGCAAACTCGACGCTGTTCCGGATCTCGGGGGATGGATCACGGCGGCCGATGTTTCGCCCGATGGTCGCACGCTGGCGGTGCTCTGCCACGCGCCCGTGGCGTCCGTTTGGCTCTTCGATCTGGGCAAATCCGGCGACCGACTGCTTTCCGGTCCCTCCAAACGTTTCCTTTTGCGGGGTGCGGGCCAGTGCGAGGCGGTGTGCTTCGATGGCGATTCCGAAGTGATCGTGGCGAACGAGGAACGGCAATTGTTTCGGATCGGGGTGGATCGGTTCGTCGCGGAGGCTCCGCGTCGCCCATGATCGCCGCGTCCCGAGGCGACGTTCGACCCGGGCAATGTGCTATGCTTGTGCAATGCACCTGGAAGAAGGGGAAGAGGATTCCATGAACCGAACCATTTTGGCGGCCACGGTCGCGGCCGTGTCCGTGGGGGCCGCCGTCGCCGCCGATCCCGCGCCGAAGGGCCCGCTCGACTTCACGATGAAGTCGATCGAGGGCAAGGACGTCAAGCTCGGCAAGTACCGCGGCAACGTTGTCCTGATCGTGAACACCGCGAGCAAGTGCGGTCTGACCCCGCAGTACGCTAAGCTCGAGGGGCTCTACAAGAAGTACAAGGACAAGGGGCTCCGCATCCTCGCGTTCCCGGCCAACAACTTCGGAGCGCAGGAGCCGGGCACCGATTCCCAGATCAAGGAATTCTGCTCGCTCAACTACAAAGTGTCGTTCGACCTCTTCAGCAAGATTTCGGTGAAGGGCGACGACATCCATCCGCTGTACAAGCATCTGACCACGTTGCCCAAGGTGGG